>CAMAVV010000209.1 GCA_945861815.1 Thermoflexus hugenholtzii JAD2 | reverse complement strand
CCCGCGTGGAAGACGGGCACATCAGAGTCAACATATTCGAGGCCTTTGATGGGGTAGCCTCTCTTAAAGGCGCCTGGGTAGCCGCCAGAGGCCATGACAACGCCCACGCAGGCTTGCGGCCGCCAGATGGGCGTCACTTTCCCCAGGGCGTGATTCGCAACGCCAAGGAAGATATCGAGAAGGTCACTCTGCAGGCGCGGCAGGATGACCTGGGCTTCCGGGTCGCCGAAGCGGCAGTTGAACTCGATGACCTTCACATCGCCGTTGTTGACCATGAGCCCGGCGTAAAGGACGCCACGGTAGATGCGCCCCTCCTTGGCCATGCCTGCAATGGCCGGCTTGAGCACCGTCTCCGTCACTTTGGCGAGGAGCGCAGGATCGAGGAATTCAGGCGGCGAATAGCATCCCATGCCGCCGGTGTTGGGGCCGTCATCGCCATCATTGACGCGCTTGTAGTCGCAGGCAGGGACGGTGGTGAGAACGGTCTTGCCATCGGTGATGGCAAAGACGCTGGCCTCTTTCCCCTGGAGACGCTCCTCCAGCACGACCTTCTTGCCCGCTTCGCCAAAGTAGCCGTCCACCATCGCCGTTTTGATGGCGGCCAGGGCTTCTTCCTTGGTTTCAGGGACGGTGACGCCTTTGCCGGCGGCAAGGCCATCGGCCTTCACGACAGGCGGCGCGGACAGTCCTTCGACGTACTTCACCGCCTGGTCGTAATCATTGAACGTCTCGCTGTGGGCACAGGGTATGCCGTACTTCTGCATGGTCATCTTGGCGAAGGCCTTGCTCGATTCGAGCTCCGCCGCACGTTTCGAGGGACCAAAGACGGGGACATTGTGGAAGGTTAGGTGGTCGGCGAGGCCACCTGCCAGAGGGATTTCAGGTCCGATGACGACAAGGCCGACCTTGTTCGACTGGACGGCGTGATAGATGCCGTCGAAGTCGAGAACATCAATCGGGAGGTTCTTCCCCAGGGCGAGGGTGCCGGCGTTGCCAGGCGCGATGAAGAGGTCGTCAACTTGGGGACTTTGGAAGAGTTTCCAGGCGATGGCGTGCTCGCGTGCGCCGTTGCCGACGATAAGGATGTTCATACGCGGTCGCCTCTACGGACTGATCAACGCCAGACTGTCAAAGATAAGACAACCACTATCGTGACGGTATGGAACCTATTCCCACTCTATAGTGCCGGGCGGCTTGCTCGTGATGTCATAGACGACGCGATTGACGCCAGGCACTTCATTGACGATGCGGTTGGAGATGCGCGCCAGGATGTCATAGGGAAGCCGCGCCCAGTCGGCGGTCATGGCGTCTTCACTGGTCACGGCGCGAATGGCGACAACGCTGCCGTAGGTGCGATGGTCGCCCATGACGCCGGTGCTGTGACTGGAAGTCAGGACAGCGAAGCTTTGCCACAACTGGCGATAGAGTTTGGCTTTCTTGATCTCGTTCATCACGATCCAGTCAGCCTCGCGAAGGATGCGCAGTTTCTCGCCAGTCACCTCGCCGATGATCCGGATGGCGAGGCCCGGCCCAGGGAATGGCTGGCGGTAGACCATCTCTTCAGGGAGGCCAAGGGCCATGCCCACTTCGCGCACTTCATCCTTGAAGAGGTGGCGCAGAGGCTCGATAAGCTGGAAGCGCATTTCCTTTGGCAAACCGCCTACATTGTGGTGCGTCTTGATCTTCGAAGCCGCCTTTGTCTCAGGCGTCACGCTTTCGATAACGTCAGGGTAGAGAGTACCCTGGGCAAGGAAGTCGGCATCGCCGAGCTTCACTGCCTCCTCTTCGAAGACCTTGATGAACTCCGCGCCTATCCTCTTGCGCTTCTCCTCCGGATCGATGACGCCTTTCAGCGTCCCCGAGAATCGTTCAACGGCGTCTATGTGGATCAGGTTCATCTTCAGGTTGCGCTTGAAGACCTGGACAACGCGCTCCGGCTCTTCCGCGCGGAGGAGGCCGTTATCGACAAAGATACAGGTGAGTTGATCGCCGATGGCCTTGTGGATGAGAGTCGCGACGACGGCAGAATCGACGCCGCCGGAGAGGGCGCAGACGACGCGTCCCTTTCCCACCTTGGTCTGAATCTTCTCGATCTGCTCGGCGATGAAGTTGGAGGGAGTCCAGTCGCCCTTGCAACCGCAGACGTTGTAGAGATAGTTTTTGAGGATCTCCTTACCCTGCGGGGTGTGGACAACCTCAGGATGGAACTGGATGCCGATGAGCCCTTGCTCATTGCTCATGGCAGCAACAGGGCTGTTCTCGGTATAGGCGAGTATCTTGAATCCAGGCGGCATTGCGGTCACGTGGTCGCCATGGCTCATCCAGACAGGGACATCATGGGGGAGATTCCGGAAGAGAGCCGCATCGTCCTGGTTCTGGTGAATGACGGCGTGGCCGTACTCGCGCTTGCCGCTGGGCTGGACGCGCCCGCCGAGCTGGTGCGCCATGAGCTGCATGCCATAGCATATGCCCAGCACGGGGCGCTTGCTGTTGAAGACATAGGCGGGGGCAGAGGGCGCGCTCGGCTCATAGACGCTGGCGGGGCCACCGGAAAGGATAAAGCCTTTGGGGTTGAGCGCCTGTATCTTTTCCCAGGGCGTATCATGGGGCACAAGCTCGCAGTAGACGTGAAGCTCACGGACACGCCGAGCGATGAGCATGCTGAACTGAGAGCCGAAGTCCAGGATGACGACGCAGTCTTGGGTGGGAGGGACAGACTTCTTCGCGGGGAGAGGCTCGAGACCCTTCTTCTCTTTCGCGATTCCGAGGTAGGTCGAGACTTCGACGTCGCCGCTCACTCTGACGCGAAGGCTCTTGTCTTCAGTCGAGCGTTCCAAAGAGCCCTCCTGTAATTGGGGTCGAAGTCTAGCACCTGTGGTATACTCAGTCAAGGTTTGGAAACCGTCCAGCAACAGATTCAGAAGGCCCTCGAAATTCTCCGCCGTGGAGGGCTTGTTGCCTACCCCACAGATACCGTGTACGGCCTTGGCGCAGACGCGACAAATAGTGATGCGGTGAAGCGCATCTTCGCAGTCA
>CAMAVV010000208.1 GCA_945861815.1 Thermoflexus hugenholtzii JAD2 | reverse complement strand
GGGAGGTCCATGATAACCACTGACCCTACAGGACTTGGTTAGCCCTTCGCTTCGGAAGCATCAACAATGCTCGTGCCTAGTTCAGAGAAACGGAGCCCTTGACGTTCGAGTTGGCCGGGCCGGAAATCGTCTGGACGGGCCCGCCGTTCCACGTCACGTCTACATACACCGTGAACTGGACGCTTGAGTTCAGGCGCACCGAGATTTCGGCGTTGCTGCCGCCTGGGCCATTGCCGTTCCCGCCCTTGTTGTTTAGCTTGGTGGCGGTGGTAACTGTGCAACCGTTGATGGTGAGCGACGATTCACTCATCAATTTGGCCTTTCTGTGATTCGGCACGCCTACCTTGATGTCGATGATGTCGTCGACATCGCAGGTCAGGGCTGGCGGCCAGTAGACCGATATCGAAAGCTCTTTGCCATCGATCTTGATCACCGGGTCCATGCCGTCCCAGTCGTACCACGCCGACGCCATGGCAGGCGCAAGCACGCTCACCAGGAGTAGTGTGATCGCCGCAGGCAATGCCGCGAGCTTCACCCAGAACGACCTGCTGCGATTCTTCATGATATCCATTCGATGCCCCCTTACTGAAATATCGACTCTTCTGGACTCTTTTCGATTGCACGCTCTCAAGCGAATCACCCTCGCGACGGAATGTGCACTCAGATATTAATACGATGTATGCCGGATTTGAAGGTGTGAGGAGTGTGTGGATTTGGTTAGGAGGCCGTCCAGAAGAGGCGCGCGAGCATAAGAAAGTAACTAAACCATAACAGAACGGTCACAATCGGCCTGATGTGGCACTCCTAGCGCCTTGCCCCGATTCCCGTGTCTGCCATCTGCTCCTTTTCCCCTTTCCTGCTCCCGTCGTACAATAACCCCCACCCTAAAGATAAATCCCATTCCAAAACCTCTCCCCTACTTAATTGAGCTTTGCCCTAAAAGTAGCCACTACCGTTGAGAGCCACTTTGTGCCCTCTCCCTTCTCAGGGGAGAGGGTTAGGGAGAGAGGTCGCGATGAGTCCTCTCCCCGCCCCCGAACCTAAAGGAGTCCCCTCCTTGCAAGATAGCAACGGCAACACCCACACACATGCCCAGCGCCTCGGCATCGTCACCCAGGGCTCCCTGACAAAGGGAATCGACGTGAAGCTCGATGGCGAGGTCTCCATCGAGGAGATTGCCGTCGGACGCTTCGTCACCATCCAGGGCGCGTCCCGGCGATTCTTCGGCGTCATCACCGACGTCACCCTCGCCCACACCGACGACCGCCTTGCCCAAAACCCTCCTGACGTCTCCGACCCCTTCATCGCGCAGGTCATCTCCGGCACCGCCGCCTATGGCCAGCTTCACGTCACCCCATACCTGGTGCTGGGCGCGGACGTCGAAGGTAAGGGGCCGCTCCCCGCAAAGACCGTCCCGCCCCACTTCGCCCTCGTTCGCACCAGCGATCCGAAAGAAGTCCAGCTTATCTTTGGCGATAAGGACGATAAGCACATCTGGATCGGCAGCCCCCTCGATATGGAAGAGGCGCCTGTGTGCCTCGACATCGACCGCCTCACCGAGCGCAGCGTCGGCGTCTTCGGCAAAACGGGCACCGGCAAGTCCTTCCTTACGCGCATCGTCCTCGCCGAGATCGTCCAGAAGGCCAAGGTCGTCAGCCTGATATTCGATATGCACAGCGAGTATGGCTGGAGCCACCGCAGCGAGTCGAAGACCGAGGTGAAGGGCCTCAAACAACTCTTCCCCTCCAAGGTGGCCGTCTTCACCCTCGATGAGGCGCACACCAGGGGCAAGGGCGCAAGCGCCGACTACGTCGTGCAGATCCCCTTCGATGAAGTCTCCTCTGCCGATATCGGGACCCTCGCCGGTGTGCTCAACCTCAACGAGACACAAGTGCAGCTCGCCGAACGCTTCGAGCGTAAATATAAGAGGGGCTGGTTGACGCGCTTCATCAACGCCGAGGACCTGACGGAGTACGCCAGCGGCTCCGAGCACGAAGGCTCCGTCGACGCATTGCACCGCAAGCTGCAGAAGCTCAGCGCCTTCGACTTCCTCAAGGAGAAGACGCCCGACGACACGGTGAAGCGCATCATTGAGTACCTGGATCGAGGTACCCACGTCGTCCTGGAGTTCGGGAAATATCGCAACAACCTCTCCGCCTACATCTTGGTCGCGAACCTGCTGACGCGCCGCATCCACGAGAAGTACGTCGAGCGCACCGAGGCGGCGCTGGGCAAGAAGGGCGCGGAGCCGAACCACCTCATCATCGCCATCGAAGAGGCCCACAAGTTCCTCAGCCCCTCTATCGCGCACCACACCGCCTTCGCCACCATCGCCCGGGAGCTGCGCAAGTACAACGTCACCTTGCTCATCATCGACCAGCGCCCAAGCGGCATCGACACCGAGGTGCTGTCCCAGGTCGGCACCAAAATCACCTGCCTCCTGGAAGATGAGAAAGACATCGACGCCGTCCTAGCCGGGCAGTCAGGGGCACGCGAGCTGCGCGCTGTGTTGTCGAAGCTGGAGACGAAACAGCAGGCGTTGATCTTCGGCCACGCTGTCCCCATGCCCGTCGTCGTCCGCACCCGCACCTACGACAAGGACTTCTACGCCTCCCTCGGCATCCTAGAAGACTCCGAGCGCAAGGCCCGCGCCAAGAAGGACGCCGAAGAGTTGTTCCGGTAGAGGCCTCTTGTTGGTAATCGTGCCAACAACACATTGACTGGAAGGGAGAACCCGGGTTTATGGTTAGAATCACGTTCCCAGCACCACTCGCAGTTAGCTATTTCAAAATCGTTCGTGATGTGATTGCCGATAACGTAAAACAGATTGCTCATGACCAAGGCAAGACGGAAGAGGAAATTTTAGCGATTGTCTTGAAACATGCAATCAACAATTCCGCCGAATGGAACTCATGTACTGCCCCAGCTAGATTTGGACAGGTTGTTTCGTGTTTTTTACGATCCATTCTGCATAAAATTCGGCCGGTGACTGCATCCCTAAGGCGCTGTGCGGCGCCTGGTGATTGTAGTGCTCGATCCATCCGGGTATC
>CAMAVV010000207.1 GCA_945861815.1 Thermoflexus hugenholtzii JAD2 | reverse complement strand
GAAGCCAGGGCAAGAAGATCGAGGATGCTAGCGGATCGAAGCACTTGCTCTCCTGTTTCTCTCTTCCACAAGCGTCAAGAAATAGCGGTGGAACCTAGTATCATCCGTCAGTTCCGGATGAAACGTCGTGCCGAGCAGATGCTCCTGCTGCACTGCCACAGGCGACCCATTGGGCAAGGCGGCCAGCGTCTTCACCCCAGCGCCTGTCTTCACGATGACGGGCGCACGGATAAAGACGGCATGGTATGGCTGCTCTCCTAAAGCGGGGGTGGGGATATCAGCTTCAAAGCTTTCCATCTGGCGGCCATAGGCGTTGCGCTGCACTTCGATGTCCAGCACGCCGATGATCGGCTCCACTCGCCCATGCACGCGGGTTGCCAGGGCGATAAGCCCCGCGCACGTCCCCCACATGGCAAGGCCACTCTTCGCCAGGGAACGGATCGGCTCGCGGAGGCCATAGACATCCATCAGATTGGCAAAGGTCGTGCTTTCGCCGCCAGGGAGGATAAGGCCGGAGATGCCGACGAGATCTTTCGGCAGCCGGACCTCTCGCACGCCGGCGCCGATGCGCTTCAGGACTGCCGCATGCTCGGCGAAGTCCCCTTGCAGGGCCAGCACACCGATGGTGAACATCAGCGGCTCTCCTACCAACCCCTCGTCGCCAGCAGCTCCTCCGGTTTCATGGTGCGGATGTCCTTGCCGGACATCGCCTCGCCAAGGCCCTTGGAGACTTCCGCGAGAATCTTGGGGTCCTTATAGTGTGTGACCGCTTTGACGACCGCCTTCGCCCGCGCCTCAGGATCGCTCGACTTGAAGATGCCCGAGCCGACAAAGACACCTTCAGCCCCCAGGTGCATCATCAACGCAGCATCCGCGGGCGTCGCGACGCCGCCAGCGGCAAAGTTCACCACAGGCAACTTGCCCGACTTGTGGACTTCGATGAGCAGTTCCAAGGGTGCCCCCAGGGCCTTCGCCTCAGCCATCAGCTCGTCTTGGCCCATCGCCTGCACCTTGCGGATGCCGGACTGCACCGACCGCATGTGCCGCACCGCCTCAACGATATTGCCGGTGCCCGCCTCGCCCTTGGTGCGTATCATCGCCGCGCCCTCCGCGATGCGCCGGAGCGCCTCGCCCAGGTCACGGCAGCCACAAACAAAGGGAACCTTGAAGTCATGCTTCCAGACGTGATGCGCCTCGTCAGCAGGCGTCAGCACTTCCGACTCGTCGATGTAGTCAACGCCCATCGCCTCCAGAATCTGCGCCTCCACAAAGTGGCCGATGCGGCATTTCGCCATGACGGGGATGGTCACGACCTTCATGATGCGGTCGATGACCGTTGGGTCCGCCATGCGCGCCACGCCGCCGGCCGCGCGGATATCTGAAGGAACGCGCTCCAGCGCCATCACCGCGCATGCGCCGGCCGCCTCTGCGAGCTTCGCCTGCTCCGGCGTCACCACATCCATGATGACCCCGCCTTTGAGCATCTGCGCAAGGCCGCTCTTGAGCTTCATCGTCCCTTTGCCAGGTTGCATGGGCGCGTGCCCGTTGGCACCGGCATGCCCATTGACGCCAGGAGACTCTGGACGGCCTTTGAGTTTCAGCATTCTCTTTGCCATTATGAAAACCTCTATCTGAAGAGACCCTGTGAAACAGTGTAGTCATTATACGAAGCTAAGAAGGCGATAGCAAACCTGGAAAACCGGGGGCTACGCGCGCCCTTGAATCGGACGAACAGCCCAGCTTCGAGGCGTCATCCCGCGCGCAGTATGTTCGGTCCGGCCTCCATCCTCCCATCCCCCTTGTCCCTGCTATACTTTCCCCTGCCCTTCACATGGGCAGCTATGCCAAACAGGCCAAAAAAGATCGCCTACCTTGGCCCACCCGGGACAAACACCGAAGAGGCTGCTATCGCTCACGACCCGGCCGCCGAGCGCGTCCCCTTTAGCTCAGTCAGAAGCGCGGCGAAGGCCGTCGAGTCCGGTGAGACCGATGAGGTTGTCGTCGCCATCGAAAACAGTATCGAAGGCTCCGTGGTCGATAACCTCGACCTGCTCATCCACGATTCCAAGCTCTCCATCTGCAAAGAGCTGGTCATTCCCATCAGCCATTGCCTTCTATTGAAACCCGGCTCCAGGCCGGAAGACGTTCGCGTCGTCTACTCTCATCCGCAGGCCCTTGCCCAGTGCAGAAAGTACATCGAGTCCCACTTCAGCCGCGCCAGCGCCGTCGCAACCCTCAGCACCTCTGCTGCCGTCTCCCAGATGATGTCGCAACTGGAGGGAGACGCGGCCGCCATCGCGCCAAAACGCGCTGGTCAGCTATACGGTGCAGCGATCCATGAGGCTGGGGTGCAAGACCACGCCGGAAATGCGACCCGCTTCGTCGTCCTCGCCCAGCACGATAGCCCGCCGACCGGTGACGACAAGACATCTATCGCGCTATCGTTTGCGGAGGATAAGCCAGGGCAGCTCTACAAAGCCATCGGCCTCTTTGCCACAAAGGACATCAACCTCTCCAAGATCGAATCGCGTCCCGCCAAGGAGAGCTTGGGCAAGTATTTCTTCCTCATCGACTTTGACGCGCACCGCCTTGACCCCAAAGCCAAGGAGACCCTCGAAAGCCTGCGCGGCATCACGAGCCTGCTGAAGATCTTTGGCTCGTATCCCCGCTACCGCTCGCCGAAGTAGCAGCCTTGGCGGCAAGCGGCATCACCTCGTAGACCTTTACTCCCACGTTCTGGTAGCGCAACGCCAAGCGGCCGCCGTTCATCTGCTCGAACTTCGCGATGCCCTGAGGCGTGTAAAAGGCCTCTTCAAGCTGTCCCACGTAGACATACCTCACGCCGTACTTTTCCAGGAACGCCTCCGCATCAGTGACGCTTGCCGTGTTGTAAAACTGGCTTACCTCGCGCCTCCGGGCATCCACCGCCGGTTGGAAACCCCATCGCTGTTGCTTCTGGTGCCAGTCCCACCCGATGACTGCCGGCAAGCCTGTGTAGATGGAGACTCGGTTACCCCAGCGGTACAAATCGGTGTTCCCCTCGACGATGACTGGC
>CAMAVV010000206.1 GCA_945861815.1 Thermoflexus hugenholtzii JAD2 | reverse complement strand
GCCTCCCCTGAATACTCCCCTTCCTTCGCAGGGAAGGGGCCGGGGGTTAGGTCAAATTCCCCCTACCACGCATTCGCCTTCCCATGCCCGTTCGCCTTCGCGCAGGCGTGCCCCTCAGGATTCATCGGCTCGTGGCACAAAGGGCAGCTCGGCCTGCCTGCCGACACCACCTCGACAGCCTGCGTCACAAAGCGGTCTCCTTGCTCCCGAGTCACCCACCAGCCCAGCGTCACGCGCTTCGCCTGGCTATCCTCCTCATCGGCGGCTAGGATGCCAAAGAAATCCTCCTGTTCGCGATAGGCGATCCCTAAACTCGCGGCCTTGAACTCAAAATCGCGATTGCGGACGGCGACGCCCTCCGGCATCTTTCCCTTGTCGCGCGCCGCGGCCTTCGACTCCATGAAAGCCTTCAGCTGCAGTGCCAGCGCCGAAAGCTGCCCCTTCTCGATCCACACGCTCGCCTTGCCCCTCGGCGCTTCGACAATAAGGCGAAAGGTGCGGCTGCCAGGCTTTCCCTGCGCCTCTGGAAGAAAGACGCGCGCGGGACCAAGGTCGTGGCGAACTTCTGTCATGTGATGGCCTTTGGCATGTGTGCTGCGGGAGGCCGCCCGACGTCCGTCTGCACGAACAAGATGAGCGCGTTCCCGGCGGCGAACACGATACCACACAGGACGATCAGCACCGTGTAGCCAAGCTCGTCGGAGCGGGCGTTTAGTCGGTCGACCCAGATGCCGTTGAGCCGCGCCACGCCGGCCCCCGCCGCCGTTGCCACATTCAGGTAGCCGAGCTGCTGCGCCGCCCGCTTCCCTGAAACCAGGTCCGTCGCCAGCGCCCAGTTCGCGCCAACATACATGCCGAGGCTCGGCCCCGCGATGACCCCGACGAGCATCAGGTCGCCGAGGCTATTCGCCGGCAAGAGAAGGGAGCCCGTCACCAGTCCCAGCGCCCCGGAGGCGAGCAAGACAGGCTTGCGGCCCACCCGGTCGCTGAGGCGCGCCGCCGGGTATATGAACAGCAACGCGCCCGCCCCCGTGATGCTGAATATCTTCCACAGCTCCTTCGCCGGGTTCTCGATCCCCATGCGGTCTTCCAGGATGAAGAGGAGGAACGTCTGGAGCGACGAGGCTGCCACTGCCAGGAGGAATCGCGACGCGAGAAAGCGCTTGTAATGCGGGTGCGGCCTCGCCGTCGATTCGTCCTTCGCCTCTATCGCTTCCGCGACGGCCGGCGCGCGCCTCAGCGCAGCGACGCTTACCGCAACGCCGATCGCCAGCAGCGCCGCCAGCAGCCCCAGCGAGAGCCACACCCAGGAGAAATCACGGCTGTCGTGATACCTCCCGATGAGCCACGCCACCAGGGCTGTCACGCCTATCGCCGGGATAATCTCGACGAGCCATTTGATGCCGGAGGCCGCTCCCCGTTTGGCGTGCGGCACATAGTCCCGTATCAACGCCTGATACGGCCCCTGCGCGACATTCGAGCAAAGTTGCAGCGCGCAGGTGAAGAAAAAGAGAAGAGCGTAGTTCGGGGCCGCGCCGACTGCGACCAGCAACGGCACCGACGCTACACCGCCGATGGCGATGAAGGGCGCGCGCCTCCCCCACCTCGACGACTTGCGGTCGCTGGCGCCCCCGGCTATGGGCTGGACCAGCACCGCAATCAACAGCCCGACGAACGAAAGCACGCCCAGCGCCGTGTTCTTTGACGACTCCGAAACAAGGTCTTCCACCCTGGTGGGCAGCACCACGATCGTAAAACTGCCGGCCAGCGCCGTCACCGCCAGCCCGAACGCGCTCACATGCGCAAGAAAGCGCGTCGTCACCTGCGATTCGGCAGTTCCTTCATCCCGACTTCCAGATATGTCGCTCGTCATAGCATCAGAAACAAAAAGGAAAGGCCCATTTCGCCTACAGTCTACCCCACGCCCTTTCCTCTCTCCCTCCCCGCTTCTTGCTCCTCATTACCTGTTCCTATCTCGGCGGTCTCGGTGTTCTCGGTGGATAAATCCTCTCTCTTTCCTCTGGACGCCCTCCCCGAAATTCGCTACAATCTCTCCCATCCCCCTACAGAGAAGTGGTGACGCTTTGCCGGATAGAAAGACTCGGCGGAAAGAAGTGCGCGAAGCCAAGGCCAAAGAGGCCAAACAAGAGCTTCGCCTTTCCGGCAACTTTTTCTCGCGCCTCTCCACCGACGCCATCGTCGGCCTCATCATCGCCTCCGTCGTCCTCCTCGTCTTCGTCGTCTTCTTCTTCCGCTACTGGAACTCCCGCGACAGCACCGACGCGCCGACTTTCAACCAAGTCTCCGCCATCGCCCCAAGCGATCTGAACGCCAAGACCCTCTTCATCGCCGACATCAACGGCCTCTTCCGCAGCGCCAACGGCGGCAAGGATTGGAAGCGCGCCCCTGGTATCGCCAAGGGAGAAGCCTATCGCGCCGTCGAAGTCGTACCCGGCAGCCCTGGGACACTTATCGCCGCAGGCAGCCACTCCCTCCGCCGCAGCACGGACGGCGGCAAGACCTGGACTATCGTCGCCAACGACCTTCCGTCCCAGGACTTCCAGTCCTTCACCATCGACCCCGTTCAGCCCAACACCTTCTACGCCTACCTCAACCCCGAAGGGCTCTTCCGCAGCGACAATAGCGGCGCCGCCTGGACCAAGGTGACTTCCTTCGAAAATGCCTCCCTCACGACCCTCGCCGTCAAGCCTGGCGAGCCGAAGCTGCTCTTCGCCTTCCACAGCTCCCGTGGCCTCCTGCGCAGTCGCGATGGCGGCGTGACCTTCGAGCCCGTCACCGGCACGCTTCCCGCCACCTCTGTGACCGACGTCCTTCCCATCCCCAACGACCCACAAACCGTCTTTGCCATCGCCTCCCGCACGCTGTACCGCAGCAAGGATGGCGGGACGACGTGGGCTAAGGCTGGACAAGGCCTCTCCGGGGCAAACGTCATTGCCATCGGGCGCGACGGCGCAACGGGAACGCTCTTCGCCGCAGACCCCACAGGCTTCCTGTACAGCAGCACCGACGGCGGCGAAAACTGGCTCCCGCAAACGTAACCCGAACCTTCGTCTCTGGTTCTTGGGCTAGAACTTCACTTCTCCTCTCCTCTC
>CAMAVV010000205.1 GCA_945861815.1 Thermoflexus hugenholtzii JAD2 | reverse complement strand
GGAAGATTATGCCGTCTGCGTCTAGTATTCGTTCCATCGTTTGTTCACCTTGTCTACGATTGCGCTGTCCATCACCAGGGGCGCGGGATAGCCCGGCTTCCACGTGGCGTCGATTGCGAGAGGGCCGCGGTAGAGCGGCGCAGCCCCTTCGAACCGCATCTCGGGGAAAAAGGCGTCGCGCGCCGGGTCGAAACGGGTAAAGATGCCCCACAAGAGGCTCGTCTGGTCCTTCAGGTCGATGTCGTTGCTCACTGCCGCCACCATCTTCAAGCCCTTGAGCTCAGGTACCGAGGCGATGCGCTCAGCCACGCGCTTGCCTGCGCCCTCGGGAACTTTGACGGCGAGGAGCGTATCTTCCAGCAGCCGCCAGTCGCTCGCTTCCGGCGCAAGCCGCTTCATGTCGATCGACCCCAGGCCCTCGAAGGGCCACGAACCGCCGTTCTCGTCGCCCTTCGGCGTCGCGTCCAGGGCCATCTTGCTGCCCAGGTGCATCTTGAAACTCGTGAAGTCGAGGGTGTCCAGGGGAACGCGCGGCAGGAGAAGGAAGTCGTTCCCGGCGTTGAAGTGCTTGCGGACCTCCCGCAGGACGGCCGTAAAGTCCCGGGGGTTCACCCCAGGGCCGACGAGGACGATGCACTTTGTGAGGGAGAGTTGCCCTTCGCCGAAGAGGCCCAGCGCCGTCTTCAGCGGCTCCTTGGCGAAGCGCGATTTGACGGAGACGACGAGCAAGTTGTGGAAGCCCGCCTCGTAATAGGCCCAGAGGTCGGCGACCTCCGGACGGATGAGCTTGAGGAACGGGTTGAGGAACTCTTGCGCGGCGTCGCCCATCCACCTGTCCTCTTGCGGCGGCTTGCCAACCACCGTTGCCGGGTAGATGGGATTCTTGCGGCGCGTCACGGTGTTGATGTGAAAGACCGGGAAGGGCGCCGCGTTGGAGTAGTGCCCAAAGTGGTCGCCGAAGGGGCCTTCCATGCGCCGCTCGCCCGGGAGCACTTTGCCCTCCAGGATGAACTCTGCGTTCGCGGGGACGCGCATGAAGAGCGACTTTGCCTGCACCATCGGCAGGGGGTTCCCGCGCAGCAGGCCGCTGAAGACGATTTCCTCCAGCGCCTCTGGCAGCGGCAGGATGGCCGAGAGCATCAGCGCAGGGTCGCCGCCCACGACAACCGCCACTTCCAACGGCTTCCCTTCCTGCTCCGCCTCGAAGTAGTGATAGCCGCCGCCTTTGCCCAACTGCCAGTGCATGCCCGTCGTCGCCTTGTCGAATATCTGGAGGCGGTAGAGGCCGAAGTTGCTCCGATGGTTCACCGGGTGATGTGTAAGGCTCGGCGAGAAGGTGAAGAAGCGCCCGCCGTCATCGGGCCAGCACTTCAGCACAGGCAGCGCATCGAGGTCGGGCTGTTCGACGACCTCTTGCGCGATGGCGCGGCCTACGTTCTTGAGGCGCGCCGCCGTTAGCAGGCGCAGCGTCTTTCGCTCGCGAACGAGCGTCTTCAGCGATGGCGGGTTGAGCCTCTCGATGAAGCCGATGATCTGCTCGCCGATCTCCGCCGGTGGCCGCCCGATGGCCATCTCGATGCGCTTCTGCGAGGCGAAGGCGTTGATGAGCAACGGATAACGCGACCCTTTCACATTCTCGAAGAGCAAGGCAGGGCCGCTCTGCAGTACCTGGCGCATCGCGATCTCGGTGATCTCCAACTCCGGGTCCACCTCGACGCGCACGCGCTTTAACTCCCCCGCGCGCTCCAGGCCTGCCACAAACTCTTGTAGATCGCGATACGGCATATGGTTAGCTGTCGCTATCTGCTAAATCGCCTCTCCCTCGATGGGAGAGGAACTCGAGCGAAGCCCGAGAGGAGAGGGTGATTTCCTGCATCTACTCGTCCACCTGCGCGAACTGCGCCAACGGGTCGCCGCGCCACTTCTTGAACAAATCGTTCTCCACGCCAAGCCGCTCCAGCACACGCCCGGCGACGCTGTTCACCAGGTCGTCCACCGACTTCGGCAGGTGGTAAAAGCCTGGCATCGCGGGGAGAATCTCTGCGCCTGCCTCAACCAGCGCCGTCATGTTGCGCAGGTGGATAAGGTTCAGCGGCGTCTCCCTCGGCACGATCACCAGGCGTCGCTTCTCTTTCAGCGCCACGTCCGCCGCGCGCTCGATGAGGTTTGTCGAAAGCCCATGCGCGATGCGCCCCACCGTGCCCATGGAGCACGGCACGACAGCCATGCCGTCGAAGGGATACGAGCCGCTGGAGATCGAGGCGGCGAAGTCCTTGTGCGGCAGCAATTCCAGGGAACCCTTGCCGACGGCTAAGTAGTCGATCCACTGCTCCTGGCGTGCCGCGCGGCTGCCCTTCATCTGCAGGCCAAGCTCGATCGCCACGACGCGCTCCCCCGCAGGCGAGACGATGAGCTTCACGTGATGCTCGCGCTCCAGCAAGCCCCGCAAAACCTGCCGCGCATACGGCGCGCCGCTCGCTCCGGTGATGCCTATCACATATGTTCCCATATCCAGCTCCTCTCCCGTTTCTTCATCCCCATCCGCCCTACGTTCCTCTTCAAAATCTGTGTGATCTGCGTAATCTGTGGCTAAATTCTCTCTGCCCGTTGAGTCTTCCTATCCCACTAACACATCCATCATCACGAACAAAAAGAAAACAACGGCGATGATGCCGTTCATATTGAAGAATGCCATTCCTATCTTTGCCTCATCGCCTTTGCGCATCAGCCAGTGCTCGTAGAGAAGCAAGCCGATAAAGGCCATCACCCCGGTGTAGTAGAGCGCGCCGGCATCCAACAGCGGCCCAGCGGCGACGATGAAGACGATGGTCGAGAGGTGGACGGCCCGCGCGATGGCCAGCGCCCACGCCTTGCCGAAACGCGCCGGGATGGAGTGCAAGCCCTCCTTGCGGTCGAAGACGAGGTCCTGCAGGGCGTAGATGATGTCGAAGCCGGAGACCCACAGCGCCGCGCCTGTGGCGAGCAGTATCGAGCCTGCCGTCAGTTCGTTGGCGACGGCGAGCCAGACGCCCGTGGGCACCACGAGATAGACGAGGCCGATGCCGAAGTGGCAGAGCCAGGTGAAGCGCTTGAGATAAGGATAGAGAATCATCGGCGCAAGGGCGGCAG
>CAMAVV010000204.1 GCA_945861815.1 Thermoflexus hugenholtzii JAD2 | reverse complement strand
GGCATCAAAAAGTCGGGGGATGACTTTCTCCTCCACGCAAAGGTGGAGATGGCCAGTTTCCAGGATGCGCAAAAGATGAAGAAGGCTGTCCACGGGCTTCGGGACATCCTCGACTTCGCCGCCGGGGGCACTGACGTGGCACGGCTTTTGACCAAGATCGAAGATGGGGCGCGGGGACGCGATTACGTAATCTCCATCCGCTACAGCTACGAAGATATCGAGAAGCTGCAGGATGGCCTCAAGAGCGCGGGAAGCCGGCTCATGGGAGATGAGGAGTAGCGATATGACACAGATGAAGCCTCTGCAAATCGTCAGAGCGCCTGCGCCAAAAAAGGGTTCGGAGCTGCTCTGCCACGTCTGCCGCAAGCCTATCTACGACCATATGGACTCGACGTGCCGCATGTGCGCCAAGCCGGTGCATATCGCGTGGGAGCAGGGAGCGCCGGAGTCGGCGTGCAGCAAGGTGGTGGCGATGGTGCAGTGCTGCGCGATCGCCTTTGTCTGCAACCCATGTTATGAGAAGGACCGGCAGTTCGCGGAGCAGTCCTAGCGACTGCGGGCCTTCGGCCCGGGCGAGGGCTTCTTCCCTTGCAGGCGCTGGCCGTGGAAGAGGTACTGCTGGGCGTAGGCGGCATCTTTGCCGAAGTAATCTGCGGCCCATTCGCGCACAACCTTGTCGGTGACGTCTTTCCCAGGAAGGTACCAGCGCTTCACGGCCCGGCGGATATGGACGTCCACGGGGAAGGCTTGGCCCTTGTCTAGCGAGAAGGCCAGAACACAATCGGCGACTTTGGGGCCGACACCGCGCAACCGTTCAAGGGTGGCCTTGGCCTGGGCATAGGGTTTCCTCCGGAGGCCCAGCAGATTGATGCGACGCTGAATCACCTGGCGGGTTAGCATCACCAGGTGCACATCCCGATAGCCTAGCCCCAATCTGGACAGCTCCGCCTGGGTTGCATGGGAGAGTTCTTCCACCGTGGGGAAACAGCGGAATGAGCCGGCAGGCGTTTCAACCAACGTCCCGTAGCGTTCGCAGATCGCATTGATGTTCTTGGTGATGCGCGGGATGTTGGAGTTCTGGGACACCACAAAGGTGACGAGGCACTCCCACGGCTCCTGGCGCACGAGGCGCATGCCGGGATAGAGGCGCGTGGCGCGGGCGATGCGCGGATCTTTGCGTATGCGGCGGTAAATGGCGCGAAGGTCGTCATCGAGGCGGAGGTAGCTGGACAAGATGGGCGCAGTATCAGCCTCGGCAAGAGGGGCGGAGGTGAAGTCGACGCTTTGGGCAGTGGCGTGGCGGACGCGAAAGACAACACCCTGGACGACGCCGACGTACCAGTCGCCGTCGCGCCGCCACCGGAAGGCTTGGCCTGATTCGAGGGTGTGCTGGAGGTTGAAGGGGCCGTTGGATTTGAGGAGCATTGGAGAATCACAGGGCCGGTCTCAGACCCGCCCCTGCGCAGGGTGAGCTAGCGCTTAGCGAGCCAGTTCACGATTTCAGCCGGAAGGTTCGTCGAGGGGCCGGACCTGCGCGTGCACGGGGGGATGGATCCAAAGAAGGCAGCACCATACCGGGCGTTGAGGATGCGCTTATCGAGGACGACGAGAACACCGCGATCAGTCTTGCGACGGATAAGGCGGCCAAAGCCTTGCTTGAACCGTAACACCGCTTGGGGGACGGCATATTCGCTGAAGGCGTCCTCGAACTGCTCAGAGCGGGCGGCGAAGACGGGGTCGGTAGGAACGTTAAAGGGCAGGCGGGCGATAACGAGAACGCTTAGGGCCTCACCAGCGATATCGACGCCCTCCCAAAAGCTGCCTGTGGCGAGGAGCAGGCACTTGGGCGTTGTCTTGAACTGCTCGACAAGCTGTCGCGGGGAGCCGTCGGCGCCCTGGGCGATGACGGTGACGCCATCGGCGTTGAGGGCGGCGGGCAGGCGTGAGCGCGCGGCACGGAGAGGGGCCCAACTGGTGAAGAGGACCATCGTGCGGCCTTTGGCGGCGCGGGCAACCTCTGCGATGACTCTCTCGATGGCTGCTTGGTAGCCGGGCTGCGACGGCTCCGGCACATCATCGGGCGTGTAGGCAAGGGCGAGCTTGGGGTAATCAAAGGGCGAGCCGAGCACCAGCTCGTCGGCATCTTCCAGGCCAAGGCGGCTTTTGATATAGGCCGTCTTGCCGCCGACGCTGAGTGTGGCGCTCGTGAGAATCAGCGTCTCTTTATCGTCGAAGAGGCGTTCATTCAGTTGAGCGCCGACGTGGAGGGGAGCGCTGTTGATGGCGACGTTGCCGTCCTTGGAGTTCACCACTACCCAGTAGACGTGACTATCGCGAGGCTGGACAACCGCGCTCGCGAGGCTCTCCTTCACCTGGCGCAGGCCAGTGACCGCCGTCAGAAGGTCAAGGCGAAACTCGTCGCGATTTGCCAACTCATCGGCGGCCAGACGGCCAACCATCGCGTCCAGGCGCTCCAACCCTTTCATAATCTTTTCAAGGAGGAGATTCACGTCCTCCCAAGCAGCCTCGATCCTTGACCATTCGGGCCTGCCGCGGGCGGCCTTGGTGAGGCGCACCGCCGCATCGTAGGTGCTCTTTTCGGCCTGGTGGAGGGAGAAGGCGCTGACAAGGCGAAAGAGGCCCGTGACCTTGCCCTGGCACTGAAGGGCATCGACCTGAATCTCCTCCGTCAGCTGCCGTAACTCCTTCCCCTTTTCGCTCGCGCCGAGGAGGGTGCGCGATAAAGCGAGGACAGGGGCCAGGATACCGGGGCCTTTGTCGCGCTGTGGGGTCGTGCTGCCAATGATTTCTTCTATCAGTTCGGCAATCGTGCCTTCGTCGATCTCCAAGCCCCACTGGTCGGTGACGACTTCTTCCAAGTTGTGGGCTTCATCGATGATGAGGCGAGTGGAGTGGGGAAGAAGCGAATCGTGGACGGCATCGAGAGCGAGGAGGGCGTGGTTGACGACGATGAGGTTGGCCTGTTCCGCACGGCGGCGAGCGGCGTCATAGAAGCAGAGGCCACGCTTCACGAAGGGGCAGGGGCCAGTGCCGCCATCGAAGCTCTCGGCGGAGAGGCGGTGCCAGACGGGCTGCTCTTGGGGTGTGAGGTTGATCTCACCCTTATCGCCATCGGCAGTCTCCTGGA
>CAMAVV010000203.1 GCA_945861815.1 Thermoflexus hugenholtzii JAD2 | reverse complement strand
ACCATGCGAACGACGTAGAGGCCGGTCAGCATGACTGCGAAGAGAGAGGCAGCAAACCACAACAGCCCCCGGTGATCGAGGATGCTGGTCATGACTTCATCCTTACTCCAGAAGCCGCTCAAGGGGAAGATGCCGATCAGAGCGAGGGATGCGAAGGCAAAGGTAAGGTAGGTGAGGGGCAAGCGATCCCCAAGTCCGCCCATCTTCCGCATGTCCTGCTCTTCGTGCAAGGCGTGGATGATGCTGCCAGCGCCGAGGAAGAGGAGCGCCTTGAAGAAGCCGTGTGTGAGCAAGTGGAAGATGCCGGCGGTGAAGCCAAAAGAGCCCATCGCAAGCATCATGAACCCAAGCTGGCTGATGGTGGAATAGGCGAGGACTTTTTTCAGGTCGTTCTGGACAAAGGCGAGGGTCGCGCCCACGATAGCCGTCGTGAGGCCGATGTAGGCGATGAGGTCAACGACTCCTGGGGTGAGGACAAAGAGGGGCGCCATGCGGGCAACGAGATAGACGCCAGCCGCCACCATCGTCGCCGCGTGGATGAGGGCGCTTACCGGCGTTGGGCCCTCCATGGCATCAGGCAGCCAGACGTGGAAGGGGACCTGCGCCGACTTGCCCATCGCGCCGATGAAGATCAGCGTCGCCGAAAGGGTAAGGGCGGTGTGGCTGATCTCGCCCGCCCCGGCCATCTGAAAGATGGTCGTCAGCTCGAAGGTATTGGTCACCTTGTAGAGCGTCAGTATCCCGGCAAGGAGGGCCACATCGGCGATGCGCGTCGTCACAAAAGCCTTCTTGGCCGCCTCCGCCGCTGAGCGCTTTTCGTACCAGAACCCGATGAGCAGGTATGAGCACAGGCCCACAAGCTCCCAGGCGACATAGAAGACGAGAAGGTTATCGGCCAGCACCAAGGCCAGCATCGAAGCGGCGAAGAGGGAGTGGGCGCCGAAGTACCAGCCAAAGCGGGGGTCGCCCTTCATGTAACCGAGGGAGAAGACCTGCACGGCTAGTGCAACGGAGGTCACGAGGCCGAGCATCACGATGGTGAGAGAATCCACCGTCATGCCAAGGCGCAGGGTCACGTCGCCCGCATCAAACCAGACGCGTGAGAAGTCGCCTGGGCCATGATGGACCATGTCGGCCATCACAGGCCAGAAAAGGGCGAAGGCAGTTGCAATAGCGGCGATGGCGAGGAATGCGCCCTGTCCGGGCAACCGCCGTCCAACGAGGACGATGAGGCCAGAGACGCCAGCGCATATGGCGGGCATCAGCCACGCCCATTCCATCCCTATCGACATGCTGCGCGATCCATTTGCACGATGTATTTCACCACTTCATCAGGTTTACTTCGTCGACGTTGACGGTGGCGCGACTCTTGAAGAGCCGAAGCACGATGGCGAGGGCAAGGCCGATCTCCGCCGCCGCGACGGTGATGATGAAGATAGCAAAGATAAGTCCTGTCATCTCTTCAGGGGAGAGATAGACGGCGAAGGCGATGAGGTTGATGTTCACTGCGTTCAGCATCAGCTCAATGGAGAGAAGGATCATGATGGCGTTGCGCCGCGCCAGGACGCCGTACAACCCCAGGCAGAAGAGGATGGCCGAGACGACCAGAACGTACTCCAGCTTGATCATTTCTGATCCCCAGGCTTCGCCATGACGATAGCGCCGATAAGCGCGACGAGGAGAAGCACCGACGCAAGCTCAAAGGGAATCGCCCACCTGCTAAAGAGCGTAGAGCTAAGGTCGCGGAAGCTGGCAGGCGAAGGGTCAACCGACGCAGGCCACTTGTTGGCGATAACAGTTGCGATGAGGATGCCCATCGCCGCCAGGCCTGTGACTGCCGCCAGGGGCTTTTGTCTGTTATCGAGGCTTTCGTTCGTGTCGCCGAGGCGCGTCAGCATAAGGGCGAAGAGGACGACGACGATGATGGCGCCGCCGTAGATAAGGACCTGCACCAGCGCGAGGAAGGGCGAGAAAATCAGCACATAGATGCCGGCGACGGCCAGCAGGCTTAGGAGAAGAAAGAGCGAAGCATAGACGACGCTCCGCGAAAGGACTGTCCCAGCGGCTCCAATGACGGCGATGGCCGAGACGACAATAAACATCGCGAGCTCGACCACTACGCCTCCTCCTCTTTCTTATCGCTGGCCGATCCAACCACGATCCCCGCGCGTTTCTGGAAGTCGCGCCCCATTCTGAAAAGATCTTCTCTCTTCGCGATGAGTCCGCCGCGGCTGATATCGCCCTCCTCGTGGTAGTCGGACATGAGAATAGCGTCGAAGTTGCAGACCTCGACGCAGATGCCGCAGAGGATGCACCGCTCCATCTTAATGTCGAACACGTCCACTATCTTCTTGCGCGTGCTCTTCCCCTCTTTCGCCAGGGGATTGTCCTTCATCGTCACCGTCATGCACTCCGTCGGGCAGTAGCGCATGCAGACCTGGCAGCCGGTGCAGGCCGGCTCGTTTATCTTGTCGTCCCACAAGAGCACAGGGAAGCCAAGATTGCGTTTGGAGAGGGTGATGTGCTGCTGTGGATACTGCACCGTCACCGGCTTGCCCAGCATTCGCTTCAGCGTGACACCCAGCGACTTGAGGAGTCCGATCATGCGACCACCTTCCCCTGGCGCACGTGCACCTTGGCCGTCTCGATGGTCGCGAAGAGCTTCACCCTACGGCGCTGGTAGACGGCGGCCACAGCCGCGAGGACGGCGAAGGACATGACGACGATCGTCCAGTCAGGCCAGCCGTAGTAGAGATAGACGGCGGTGAGGATCATATTCACGAAGGCGAGGGGAAGCAGCACAACCCACGCCAGGGACATGAGCTGGTCGATGCGAAGGCGCGGCACCGTGACGCGTATCCAGATAATCGCAACGAGGACGAGGGATGTCTTGAGCAGGACCCAAAAGGCCATCATCACGTCCTGGCCCCAGCCTGCATCCGGCCCAGGGCCGCGCCAGCCGCCAAGGAAGAGGAGCGTTGTCAGCACAGCCACAGCAAAAGTGTTTGCATATTCCGCCAGGGAGAACATGGACCAGTGCATGCCGCTATATTCGACGAATGGCCCGCCGACGACTTCCGACTCTGCAACCGGAATATCGAAGGGCGCGCGCGCGACTTCTGCGAGACCCGCAACCAGGAAGAGGATAAGGGCAAGGGGCT
>CAMAVV010000202.1 GCA_945861815.1 Thermoflexus hugenholtzii JAD2 | reverse complement strand
TTGCCCCAATGATGGCCTTTTGCCTCAGCAACGCGAGGGGAAGGAGCGCATCTTTCGCAACGGCCTGCCTGGCGAGAAAGGCCGCGAAGGCCGCCCCGCCGCAGGCCAGCAAGCCTATCCGCCACCCTATCCCCTCGGGAAGCGCGGCCTTGCCGGAGATGCCGATCGCAACACAGGCAAGGGCAACACCCGCAAGGATGCCGCTGGGCAGATCAAGCCGGACGGCTGGGATGCGCGGCCGCCTGGGGCCAAGGATGGTCAAGAACAGTACCGCAGCGCCGACCGGCACGTTGATCCAAAAGAGCCATCGCCAGCTGGCGAAGTGCAGCATGGCCCCGCCGTAGAGAGGCCCCAGCACCGCGCCTGCCTCAGCGACCGCCACGACAAGTCCTATCGCGATCCCCCTGCGGCGCGAAGGCAGGGTCTCGCTCGCTAAGGCAAGGGTCACGGGGATAAGCGCGCCGCCGCCGATGGCCTGGACGACACGGGCCGCCACGATCCACGAGAGGCTATCGCCCACAGCGACAAGGATGGAGCCGAGGACAAAAAGCAGCATGGCCACTGCGTAGGCAGGCCGGTAGCCAAAGACATCGGCGGTCCGGCCAAGAAGGGGAAGCGCCGCCGTGAAGCCGACGAGATAGCCGTTGACGATCCATGCGCCTTCATCGATGCGGGTCACCGGGAGATCGATATCGAGGAAGATGTCCGGCAGGGCAGTGACGACGACGGTTTGATCGAGGGATGCGAGGAAGATTCCGGCGCATGCCGCGATAAGGGCAAGGGTGGGAGAGAGTTCCGTGCGGCGGCGGCGCTGCTGCGTTTCCACAGGTGCTTCGCCTACTGGGGCGGCACGATGGTGAACGATTGGTTGAAGTCTGAGAACTCGAGAACCCGGCTCATGCCCACAGGCTCGCCTACCGCGATGTGACCGATGAACTTCGCCTCGCGCAAGAGGCCGTCCTGGGAACCGATGAGCAATTCAGCATCGAGCATCGCACCTTCGATGGCGCTCCCGGTGACGAACTTCACCGCGCTCGCCGGGAGGCGTCCCGTCACGCGGCTCGTCGCTGCCCCGCCGGTGCGCGGGCCGGGAGTCAGGGAAGGCTGCTGCATGCTTCGCAGGATCTGCACAACGCCCTTCTCCGGGTCGAAGAAGGCCACGGGGCTGAGGGAGAAGTCATAGGTCTGCCATCGGCCTGTCAGCGGGTGGGTCACATAGGTTCGCCCCTCGGCGCTGATAACTTTCATCTCCACAGGAAAGCCCGAGACGCGCGCAGTGACTTGGGCGTCCAGCTTATCGGGCTTGGCCATGGCGCCGCGGGCGGTTCTGAGGCCCAGGCCATCGGGCAGGGGAGTCTCGCCATCCTTATTCACCAAGGTAAAGCGAAAGGAGCGAACCTCCGCCATAACAAGCGCCGACCGTTCAAGAAGCGCCTCTGCCGATCTCCCTGACCCGGCGGCTGATGACGTCTTATCTCCGCCGCTGCATGCAACCAGCAAAGAGAGCGCAGTAAGAAGAGCCACGACGACAAAGAGTCGTGCGGGAAAGGCTGCTGCTCCTTGAAGTATCGTCGTCATCTACGGCATTATAGCTGTCGGTGAGAACTGGACGCAGGGCCCGCGCGTACTCTCACTCAGAGGAAGCTGTGCAATCATTCCGCCCCGGTATAGCCGTCCTGCTCACGCTCTTTCTTGTTATCGCCGCCTGCGAGACAGCAACTCCATCGCCTACGGCCAGCCCTACGCCAACAGCGCTTCCTGTCGTTTCTCCGCTCCCTACCTCTTCTCCGACAGCCCTCGCCTCTCCAACGCCGACTGCGCTGCGAACACCTTCGCCTATTGCCTCGCCGTCGCCGCTTCCCACCGCAACGCAGTCTCAGGCGGCTACGCCAACTCCGCCTCCCTTTATCCAAATCCCACTGCCGCCCCGGGGCAACCCGCTGGAGGTTGCAGCGCGGCTGCGATTGAAGCGCGAGACACCCATCGCGCCACTGCCGCGCCGGGAGACCGACCACCGCGCGGGACACGAGGAGACCTTCAACGCCCTCGACCTCGACGCTCGAAGACCCTTCACCATCGATGCGACGTTGCGCGCCGTGTCAGCCAATGCCTATTTCTACGTGCAAAAGGGAAAGAGCGTCAGCCAAGCAGGCCTGGAGCAAGCGGCACGGGAGTTGGAAGAGAAGATCATCCCTGCCGTCCGAAGGCTCTCGAACCCGAAGTGGCAGCCGGGGGCGGGACTCGATAGCCGCATCACGATCCTCCATGGCGATCTCCCAGGCTTGGCAGGCTACTTCAACCCGCTCGACGAGCTGCCTCCTGAGGTGAACCGCTTCACCAATCAGCGCCCGATGGTCTATATCAACAGCACCTTCGTTCAGCCAGGGTCGGTGCCCTATTTCTCCACCTTGACCCACGAACTGCAGCATGCGGCGCAGTCCCAGGCCGACCCATATGAGGAGAGCTGGCTCCAGGAGGGCGCGTCCGAATATGTTTCGGAGGCAGCAGGCTACCCGGTGTACCTGTACCCCTCCTTCCTGAACCAGCCGGACACACAACTCACCACCTGGGCCGATGAGTTGGGCAACACCAGGCCGCACTACGGCGCGGCGCACCTCTTTATGCGCTACCTCGCGAAGCGTTTCGGCCCTGAGGCCGTCTCCACGCTCATCGTCGATCCCAAGCAAGGTGTAGCGAGCGCAGATGCGTTCCTGAAAAGCCAGGGAGTCATGGGAGGACTCGACGAGGCGATGATCGACTGGGCGGTGCAGAACTACCTGGACCCCAGCCACGGCCGTGCGACGATCTCCATCAGCGGGCCGGAGCAGATGGCAATCGCGGACACGGTCACTCGCGAAGGAAGCTATCGAGGCCAGGTCTATCAATACGCCGCCGACTACATCGATATCACACCGCGACCGACGCAGACGCGGCTCTCCATCGAAGCGCCAGCGGTATCGCCGCTGCTGCCGCTAACGCCTCCCAGCGGCACGTTCGTCTGGTGGAGCAATCGGGGCGACAATATCGATTCAAAGCTCACAGGCCAGTTCGACCTTACACGGGTGACACGAGCGACGCTGCAATACAAACTATGGTTCGATCTCGAACGGCAGTATGACTTCGCCTACATCATGGCCTCCAAGGACAGAGGCAAGACCTGGGATATCCTTCCCGGCAGGCATACCACAACAGACGATCCGATA
>CAMAVV010000201.1 GCA_945861815.1 Thermoflexus hugenholtzii JAD2 | reverse complement strand
GGAATTCTTTGCGGTTCGTGGGCGAGGAGGCGGCAAGGGAGGAGAGTTCGAGGCGCCCGATGAAGAGCCAACGCTGCACCTCAGCCGAACTGAGGTCGGAGATGTTGGCAAGGTTCCGTTTCGCGTTCGCTTCTTCCCGGTTTGCCAGTACAATGCTTGATGCCAGCAGGGCAACGCTCAGGGGTACGGCGGCGACGAGCAATATCACACCCAAGATCTTTGGGAGCATACGCGCCTTTGGGCTAAATGGAAGCCAGCCTGGAATGTTCATACGACCTGATATCGCCCCCTCTTTTCTCTAGGGGGCGCAACAAGGATAACGTAGTTTACATAATTTTCGCGCCAGGTATACAGGAAGCTCTGAAGGGGTTGCTGCAGGAAATGAAGCTGACGCGCTCGCCAGAAGTGATTACCGCTATGACATATCGTGGTGTTCCAGCGATAATTGATCCTCATCTTGTTAGGGGTGTATGAATGGTTTGGGGTTGCGCTCTATTCCTTTGGCGCTCAACGGAACGATAGCCATGCTCGCGTCGGTATCACAGATTGACAAAGATGCTGCTTCACAGAATTGGAGAGAGTGATGAATGACGATCTTGCGTCCGGTCGCCCGCCGGTTATCGCCTATTTCTCAATGGAGGTTGGCCTTGAGTCAGGGATGCCGACCTACAGCGGAGGCATGGGCGTTCTATCCGGCGATACACTGCGCGCCGCCGCGGATATGGGCGTGCCGATGGCGGGCATCACCTTGCTGCACCGCAGGGGTTATTTTCGGCAAAAACTGGACGGGAAGGGAGTGCAGTCCGAGACGCCGGAGGAGTGGTTTCCAGAGGAGTTTCTTCAGCCGTTGCCTCCTCGCGTTGTCGTCGAGATTGAAGACCGGCATGTGACCGTCCGAGCATGGCGCTACATGCTGCGCGGCGCCTCCGGCCACGCCGTCCCCGTCTATTTTCTGGACACAGCGCTTCCCGAGAATAGCCCCTGGGACAGGACGCTGACCGATACGCTGTATGGAGGGGATGACCGCTACCGCCTCTGCCAGGAGGTGGTCCTGGGCATCGGCGGCGTTGCCATGCTGCGAAGGCTGGGCTACCACCAGGTAAGCGTCTATCACATGAATGAAGGGCATTCCGCTCTGCTCACGCTTGCCTTGCTCCAGGAGAGGATGCATGGGAAAGGGCGGCCTGGCGTCACCAAGGGCGATATCGAGGCGGTGCGCCAGTTGTGTATCTTCACCACGCATACGCCTGTCCGTTCCGGGCACGATGAGT
The DNA here is from genome assembly GCA_945861815.1 of Thermoflexus hugenholtzii JAD2. Taxonomy (GTDB): domain Bacteria; phylum Chloroflexota; class Dehalococcoidia; order SHYB01; family SHYB01; genus VGPF01. The sequence goes on along the minus strand of CAMAVV010000201.1, from coordinate 1,932 downwards.
TTTCCATGTCTTTGGCCAATGAAGTCTTGGGCAAGGACCGGTCGGATGTCCTGGCCGGCCTCGGCTCCGGCAATCATTCGCTGAATATGAGCCAGCTCGCGCTCTTTTGTTCGCGGCATATCAACGGCGTCTCCATGCGGCACCGGCTGGTCGCCCAGGAGATGTTTCCAGGATATTCGGTCAGCGCCATCACCAACGGCGTCCACGCAGTGACGTGGATGTCTCCTCCCTTCCGACGGCTCTTTGACCAGCAGTTCCCGGAGTGGCGGCGGGACAACAACTGCCTGCGCCATGCTATCGGCATCCCGCTGGACAAGATTCAAGGGGCGCATGCCATTGCGAAGCGCGACCTGCTCGATGAGGTGGACCGCCGGACTGGGAAGCGGCTTGACCCGCAGAAGTTCACGATCGGCTTTGCCCGCCGCGCGACAGGATATAAGCGCGCCGATTTGCTCTTTCGCGATGAGGAGCGGCTGCGGAAGATTGTGAAGAAGGCCGGCCCGGTGCAGATCATCTACTCGGGCAAGGCGCACCCGCGCGACGAAGAGGGCAAGGCGTTCATCCGGCGTGTGGTGGATGTCTCCGCTGAGCTAGGGGAATCGATACCGGTAGTCTATGTGGAAGGCTATGACATGACGATGGGCAAGCTTATCTGCTCTGGGGTTGACGTGTGGCTGAACACGCCCAGGAAGCCGCTGGAGGCCTCCGGCACAAGCGGCATGAAGGCTGCGTTGAATGGGGTGCCGAGCCTGAGCGTGCTGGATGGCTGGTGGGTGGAGGGGCACATCGAGGGCGTTACCGGATGGGCCATCGGCGACGGCTGGGATAAGCAGAGCGACGATGCGGCAGAGGCGGAATCCCTCTACGCGAAGCTCGAGACGGCGATACTCCCCCTCTACTACAAGAATCCGAAGGGCTATGCCGATATGATGCGTTCGGTGATCGCCTTCAACGGCTCATTCTTCAATGCACAGCGGATGGTGCGCCAGTACGTGCTTGATGCCTATCACACCGAATCGAAGATCTAACCGTCCTGGGGCGGCTTCCCATTTTTTTCGGCTGGAAGCGAGGGCGATGGGGGGCGGTCGGGGCCGCTGTGCAATCTCGTTTCGATCATCTTTTTCAAGTGTTTCGGCTCGACCCTGAAGAGGCGAAGCAGAGACGGCGGCTCGCGCTCCCAGAGGAACCATCTGAAGTTGAACCAGCCTCGGTAGACGAACCATGCCACCGTGCTAACGCCCACCAGCACCATGATGCCCACCAAAAGGTAAAAAGCCCATGAGAGGTGTTCGCCCGGCAGGGCGACGTTCATCCCGTAAATGCCGGCGACAAGATTCAACGGGAAGAAGACAGCTGCGATCAGAGAGAGCACTTTGACGATTTCATTCTGGCGATGGGCCACGGAGAGGTAGTAGGCAGAGAGGGAAGTGTCGGCGCGCTCCCGAAGGGTTTGATTCAGGTCTTCGATGCGCACGATGTGGTCGTAGACGTTGCGATAGTAAAACTCCGTCTCCGCCGAGATGATGGGGAACTCGCCACGGCTCATGCGGTTGAGCACTTCCCGCTGAGGTGCCATGACTCGATGGATGCGAAGGGTGGAGCGCCGCAGCGCGATGATGGTATCAAGGATCGAGCGCTCCGGATTGTCGATGATGGCCTCTTCGATGGACTCTGCAACCTCGGCCATCTTGTCGATCGTCGGCATCACGTGGTCCATGACGGCATCGATGAGGGCGTGGGTCAGGAACTGAGCGCCGTAGCGCATCGGACGGCCGTCGTCCTCGGTGCGGCGGTGAACATTGTCGACGCTGATCATGGGGAAGTTGTGATTGCTGACGACGAAGTGGGGACCGAGGAATATCTCCAACTCGGTTGTCTCTACGATTTCCGATTCGGCAAGGTGATTGATGCCGTGAACGATGATGAAGAGGT
>CAMAVV010000200.1 GCA_945861815.1 Thermoflexus hugenholtzii JAD2 | reverse complement strand
AGGACGGCTCGTGCTCCGGCACCTGGGAGCCCATCAGCTTGGCGCGCTCCCACTTCTCATCAAGGAAAGGGAACCAGGTAGCCGCCCAGCCGACTGAGGATTCGGTGAAGAGGACGCGCAGGTTGGGATGGCGCGCGCAGATGGCCCCGGCGAACATGAGCCCGCCCACCATCTCGCCAAGGGCAAAAGTGACCGCTGTTGACGCGTACTTGAGCGAAACGTTCGTCACCTGCTTCGCGCCCACCCAGCCGACGTTGCCGTTCTTGTGGAACATCGCCTCGTGGGTGCCCAGCGGCACGCCAAGGCTCGCGATTTCCGCCCACAGGTCGTCGTACATAGGGTGATCGAGAGGCTGGCCCTCCACAGCCGTCTCCGGCAGGATGTAGACGGCGCGGAAGCCTAGCTCCTTCACACAGCGGCGCGCCTCTTTGATGGCCAGCTTCACATCGCGCAGGTCAAGAGAGGCGACGCCGATGATGCGCCCATTGCCGCCATTGCAGAAGTCGTGGAGCCAATCGTTATAGGCGCGCTTGATGGCAGCGGCGACCTGGGCGTCCATGTCCGGCACCGTTGTTGTATGCAGACAGAGGGTCGGATAGAGGACAGCGTAGTCGAGGCCGGCTTTGTCCATGTACGAGAGGTACGACTCGGGGCTAAAGCCCTTGCGTATCTGCTCATCGTAGGCCTCCATATAGGTGAGGCGGCGGCCTTTGCCCATCTCGATATAGGGCGTGTGCGTTGTCGGATACGTGGCGGACCATTTGTGGCCCATGACCTCAGTGGACATGAAGTAGGGATGGTCGATAGTCACGCGGCGCGTGGCGGGCGCATGGGCGGCAAAGCGCTTATCGAGGTAACGCTCCCACAGGTCGTCGGGCTCCATGGCGTGGGAGTCAGCATCAACGACTTTGTGGCCTTTGTACATAGGCTCGTCGCCCCTACGGCGTCCACAGCCTGTTTTTTGCGCCTGCGCCGACGAAGGGATTGAACTGCTTCTCCTGCTTGATGCTGGTCTCGCCGCCGTGGCCTGGCAGCACGACGGTCTCCTCATCCAGCGCAAAGAGCTTTTCCTTGATACTCTTCACTAAGGCTTCCGTGCTGCTGCCGGGAAAGTCGGTGCGGCCGACGCTGCCCTGGAAGAGGGTATCGCCTGAGATAAGGACGCCATCAGCCAAGAAGCAGATGCTGCCCATGGTGTGGCCTGGCGTCTCAATCACCTTCACCGTGATATCGCCAATCGTGAACTCGTCGTTCTCCTTGAGCATCATGTCCGGGTCTGGCGGATCGAGATAGTCAGGGATAAGACGCAGGGCGTAGCTAGCCGGCTGCCGCTTCGCCATCGCCGCGTCATTGGCATGTATGCCCCAGGTTGCGCCGGTGCCCTCGCGCACCTTCAGAACCCCGCCAACATGGTCCATATGCCCGTGGGTGTTCAGGATGTACTTCACCGTCAGGCCTAGCTCCTTGACGGTGCCCAGGATGCGCTCGGCTTCGCCTCCTGGGTCGAAGATGATGGCCTCTTTCGACTTTTCGTCCGAAAGGATATAGGTATTCTCAACAAAGGACGTCACAGGGACGATATGCAGCTGCATCGCAAACCTCCGAGGCCATTGTTCGGCAGGGACGTTGGACCTGTCAACCTGCCTCTACTGGGCCTGCCTCACCCTTGGCCGCATGGGCAGGCTGAAAATGATAAGGGTCACCGACATGGAGGCACAGGCAACCAGGGCGATAAAGCGTGAGCCGGTAATATCGGTGAGGACGCCAGAGATTACGGGGCCAAGAAAGCCGCCGATGGTGACCAGGATGCTCAGCAAGGCCGTTCCCGCCGCCACATGGGTTACAGGGATATTTGGCAGTTCGTAGGGCATGGTGAAGATAAGGGGCATGAATCCCCAGGATGCGCCGACGGCAAGCACGCACAGGGCGAGCGCCCAATAGGTATCCGTCAGCATCATGCCAAACATCCCGCCCAGGATGACAAGGCCGCAGAGGATGAACATCGGACGCCGGTCGTCAAGGCGAGTTGCGAGGATGCCAAAGCCGAGGGACGTCGGCACGCTTGCAAGAGAGATAAGGCCAAAGAGGAACCCGGAACGCTGGAGCGAGAAGTCGTGGGCCTCCAGCATATAGCTCGGCCAGAAGTTCCCAAAGCCCTGCCAGCTCATCGTCACGCCCATGCCTGCAAAGCCGGCAAGCCAAAGCTGCCGGTAGCCAAGGACAGTGCGCATGGAGACACGCGGAGCCGACTTCACGCGCTCTTCATAGTCAGGGGTGCGCCGCTCTCTCCCTAAAAGTATCCACAAGAGAAAGATCGCTACGTTGACGCCACCAAAGATATAGAGCGTCGTGCGCCAGCTGCCGGTCTCCTTTTCGATCCATGGGGTCAGGGCAAGGGCCAAGAACTCGACGACGCCGATAAAGCCGATGGTAACGCCGCTGACGATGGGAAACTCGTTGCGGGGGAACCACTGTTGGACGAAGAGCGCCCTGCCAGGGACCCGTGTTGCAGAGAATGCGCCGAAGCTCACCCGAGAGAGAAGCAGCATTGCGAAGTTCGCGGCACCGCCCATCAGGAAGACGCAGGCAGAGCCGATAGAGGTCGAAAAGAGCATCAGGCGGCGCGGGCGCGCAGCGCTGAGCTTGGCGACTGCGCCGATGGTGACGGCGATGCTGCCGATCTGCACCGCGCCGCCAAGCCAGCCCTCTTGAAGAGGGGTCAGGCCAAGGTCTTCGCGGATAGAGGGAAGAAGCAGGCCGAAAGAGATGGCAGGCAGGCTCGTCGCCCAGTTGGCCATGACCAGGACAAATGCGATGACCCACCGATAGCGAGGAGGAGGCTCGGCCAACGCCGTAGGGTACGTCAAAGGAGGGGAGGAGCGGATATCCATGCAGAAGGTAAGTATATCTGCCTCATCGCGCCTCGCTTTGCCGCGCCCTGGGCTTTAAGAACAGGGGGAAGACAACCATGCTCACCGCCGCAGTGGCGCAGGCGACGAGGGCGATGAAGCGGGAATCCGTAACATCGGTGATCGCGCCGGCGATAAGGGGGCCTACGCTGGAGCCGACGGTTGCCGCGGCGGTGACGAAGGCCAGTCCAGCGGCGATGTGGGTGACGGGGATGTTCGGGACTTCAAAGGGCACCGTGAAAAGGAGAGGCGTCACGCCCCATGCCGCGCCGACAGCGATGACGCAGAGCACAAGGAGGGGAT
>CAMAVV010000199.1 GCA_945861815.1 Thermoflexus hugenholtzii JAD2 | reverse complement strand
CACCGGTGTTGAACGCCGGTGATGACCTCGATATCTTGGTCGCCTTCAACCAAGAGGCCTATGACAACCACAAGGATGAAGTCTCCAAAACAGGGGTCATCATCTACAACTCGGGAGCCTTTCAGTTAGAGGATGGCCCGAATATCTTTGGCCTTCCTATCGATGATCTGGCCAAGTCAACCGGCAACCCTCGTGCTGCCAACATGGTCGTCGTCGGTGCCGTTGCCTCCCTCGTCGCCATGCCTGAACACTACCTTATCGCGTTCAACAAGAAGAAATATACCCGTGGCCGCCCCGATGATGAGACGATTATCAAGGCGAATAATCAAGCCATCGCCTTAGGCCGGGAAGTCGTCGAAAAGCGAAAGCTGAAGATCGGCGACCTGGCCCCTCCGCAAAAGCCCTCCGGACAGCAGATCCTCATCAAGGGCAACGACGCGGTTTCTCTCGGTTGCCTTGCCGCAGGCCTTGATTTCTATATCGGCTATCCCATCTCTCCTGCGACCCCCATCCTTGTCTTCATGGAGCGCGCCCTCGTGGGCCCAGGCAAATTTGCTTACCAGGCCAGCTCGGAGATCGAGGCCATCGCCTCCATCATCGGCGCAGGCTACGCCGGCAAAAAGGCGATGACTGCCACCTCCGGCCCTGGCTTCTCTCTGATGAGCGAAGGCCTTGGCCTTGCCTGGATGGCCGAGATTCCCTGTGTCGTCGTCGATGTCCAGCGCGGCGGCCCGGCGACGGGGTTGCCCACCAAGACCGAGCAATCGGACTTTCAAGCTGCCCTCCACCCCGCTCACGGCGATGTCGCGCTGCCCGTCATCGCCCCAGGCACCGTTGAGGAGTGCTTCTTTGGCGCCATCGCCGCGCTCAACTGGGCGGAGCGATACCAAGGGCCTGTGTTGCTCCTCAGTGAGATGGCCATTGCTGAGCGCACGCAGAACATCCCCGAACCTGATTTGAAGAAGATTACCGTGGAACATCGCAAGGTCTATACAGGCGCGAACGGCTACCTCCGGTATGAAGGCGCTGGCCCTTCGCCCATGCCGCTTCCAGGCGGGCCTGGCGCCTATATCGCCAACGCCAGCGAACACGACCCCTATGGCGATACCACACATCTACCCATGCGCCATGTCACCATGCAGCAGCGCCGCTTCAATAAGTTGAAGCTTCTTGAGGACGGCACCTACGAGAGCGAGCATGCCAATGAGGCTATCGCCCTTATGCCCTGGGGCGGCTCTAAGGGTCCGGCCCAGGAAGCCTATCACCGCATGATCGCAGCAGGCCAGCGCCTCGCCTGGTACTACACCATATACCTTCACCCCCTGCCGCCGCGGCTCCTGGAGGAGCTTCGCTCCAAGGAACTGGTTATCGTTCCGGAATTGAACTACCAGGGGCAGTTCGCTGCCTATCTCCGCTCCCTTGGTGTTCGCGCCGAGGCCATCACCCAGTACACAGGACTCCCCTTCAAGCCGCGAGACCTCGTCACCAGCGTCACGGAAAAAGCTCGCCGTCTGCACAAAACGCCTGCCTGATAAGAAGAGGATGAGGTGGATGAGCAAAAAGAATTCAGAGTACGACTTCAAATGGTGCCCAGGCTGTGGCGACTTCGGCGTTCGCCGCGCGATCGAGATGGCTATCGTTGAGCGCGTGAACAAGACTGGGCTTCCTGTCGAGAATAATGTTGTCGTTGCCGGCATAGGCTGCTCGGGGAACATGGTACACTTGCTTGAAGGGCCGCAGCCCTTTGGCATCCACGGCATCCATGGGAGAACGCTGCCCATTGCCCTTGGCGTCAAGATGAGCCGGCCTGAGCTGAACGTCCTCGTCGTCGCAGGCGACGGCGACTTCCTCAGCATTGGCGGCGAACACATCGGCCCCCAGGCCCAGAGAAATCTCAACGTCACCGTTGTGATCATGGACAATGGCGTCTATGGCCTCACCAAAGGACAGAGCTCTCCCACAACTGAGCTTGGCGTCGTTACCTCATCCACTCCCTATGGCAAGCTTGAGAACCCCCTCAATCCTCTCGACCTCTATCTCAGCATCGGCGTCTCCTTCATCGCCTCCGGCTTTTCCGCCCAGCTGAAAAACCTCTCCCAGCTTATCGTCGAAGGCATGGACTACCCAGGCTTCGCCATCATCCACGTCCAATCGCCATGCACCACCTATAACGACACCTTTGAAGCGCTGAAAGGCAATGAGAAGAAGGGCATCCAGCCTATGGTGAGGAACGTGCCGCCCACCCACGACCCGTCTGACCGGCGCGCCGCCTATGACCTGATCCACAGCAAGAGCATTCCTCTCGGGGTCATCTATAAGCATCCCGAGTCTATTCCTCTGGAACAGCGCGCCGCCAAAGCATCGGAAAAGGCTAAGGTGCAGACGGTTTCTCAACTCTTTGCAACCATGCGCACGTAAGCGGACCTCGCACAAAACAAAAATCTTTACTATAAAGGGGGAGCTATGTCAGCACATGCATACGTTCTTCTGAACGTGGAACCCGCCAAGACAGAAGATGTTGTGAAGAAATTGAGCAAGATTCGGGGTGCTCACGTCCGGGAAGTCACTGGCCCCTACGACGTCGTTGTCGAACTGTCGTGTGACACTACTGTCGACCTCACCTCCGTCGTCCGCACCAAGATACGCAGCATCCCTGGCATTACCGCCTCAGTGACGTGCCTCTGGATGGAAGGCTTCATCGGCCACGGCGGCGGCGGCGAATAGGGCTTTCCCCTGTAGGTCCCCAAGGCTGTTACTCGGCCTATAATGGCCTATGCCCCCAGAGAGCTTGCCCTTTCCTCCGGGCTCTTTCCAGCGTGAGGATGAGTCCGACGATACCTGGTTCTATCACCAGCCGCGACTCGTCGTCCATATCGATGATGCCGCTATTGCCGCCCTTGGCGAATATTTCAGCAAGGCTCTCCCCCAAGACGGCTTCATCCTCGACCTCATGAGCAGTTGGCGCTCCCACCTCTCAGTAACTTTGCATAAGCAAAAGGTCGTTGGCCTTGGCCTAAATCGGGTGGAGATGGCTGAGAACCCTCAACTAGACGAGCGCCTTGTCCACGACCTCAACGCCAACCCTTCGCTCCCCTTCGCCGATGCCACCTTCGACGCTGCCATCATCACGGTCTCGATTCAATATCTGACCAAGCCGGTGGAAGTCTTTCGTGAGGTGCGCCGTATCTTGAAACCGGGCGCCGGCTTTCACGTCGTCTATTCGAATCGAATGTTTCCCACCAAGGCCGTTGCTATCTGGCAAGCAGTGGACGATAGCGGTCGTGGGGATCTGATAAAGGCCTAT
>CAMAVV010000198.1 GCA_945861815.1 Thermoflexus hugenholtzii JAD2 | reverse complement strand
ATGTACTTCTCGACGGGGAACTTCGCCTTCACTTCATCGAGGCGGTGCTTCAGCGAGACGAAGTCAACCTCGATGTTGTGGTCTTTCCAGAGCTGTATCTGGTTGCTGATGGGACGGTCAGAGGCGCTACCGATAACGTAGCCCATCTGCTTGGCTCTGCGAACAACGTCCAGGGTGATCTTCCCAGGAGGCTCGCCGAACACCATGGTACCGTCTATATCGAAGCTGATGAGTTGCAGAGTACGGTCCTTTTGCCAGAAAGCATGAACATTCTCACATGGATGCTGTGGCGAGTCAACCTGAAGCGGCCCTGTCCAGAGAGAAAAAAGGGAGGCGTTCCGATGTCATATCGGAACGCCTCTGAAAATCGCGCCGAAAAGAAGGGAATCGCCCGGAAGGCGACCGGAGTTAGCGGCCGCCGGCGGCGACGAATCGCTTGTGGCCGGCAGGACGCCCTGGGCGCTTGGAGGTGGGTACTTCCTGCATCAGCGCCGCGAGCATGCCGAAACTGGGCTGCTCCTTGCAATAGCCGCACTGGGCGCAGGAGGAGTACTTCCCAAACCGGTCCTCCCCTTCAACCACATCGCCTTTGCACTTCGGACAGGCCTTCAGATACATCATAGCTTCTCCACTCCTTCGTTCACCTGGACGGACCCATTCCCGTCCACCCCGTAGGATGCACTGGGGGGTGTGTAGTCGCATCCCTCTAACTAATGAACGTAAGAAGTACGCAAAAGGTTAGCCCTTGGAACAATAATAGCGTTACGAATCGGTAACAGGATAGTCACGGAACGTGTGAATTACGTAATAATCACGTTAAAACTGGTACCTAGGTGCCACTGTAGCGCGAATCAGGAATAAAGAAGGCCATCAGCGAGCCTTGCGCCACTTGGTGCCTTCCGGGCTATCTTCCAAGGCTATTCCCAAGTCTCCCAATCCGATGCGTATCCTATCGGCAAGCTGGAACTGCTTCGCCTTCCTCAGCTCGGCGCGCCGAGCGATAAGGTGGCTCATCGCCTTGGCCATCTCCTCCGGCATCTCCTTCGGCGGCTCTCCCACCTCTTGGATCAATGCCAGGAAGGGTGTCATATCCGTCTTCCCCTCTCCTGAGCTCTCCTTCAAGGTAAGGCCTATAACGCCTGCAAGCTCTTTGAGGGTGGCCTGTGCCTGCTGGACCCCTCGCGACTCTTCCGCGCCCCGGTTGATCTCCCGGGCTAAGTCAAAGAGCGCCGCGATGGCCTGCGCCGTATTGAAATCGTCATCCATCGCTTCGTCAAAGCGCTTCCTAAAGAGCGCCGGGTCAACAGGGTTCACGTTCCCCTTGGAAACGGCCCCGGCGGCGGTCCGAAGCCGCTCTGCGCCCCGGTCTGCCGCTTGCACCGACTCTTCGCTGAACTTGAGCGGCGAGCGGTAGTGGGAACCCAGGACAAAGAGGCGCATCGCGTCCGCGGTATGCCGCTCAAGGGCTTCTTTGATCGTCACCAGGTTCCCCAGGGACTTGCTCATCTTCTCTTCGCCAAGCTGAAGAAGGCCGTTGTGAAGCCAAAAGCGCGCGAAGGGTTGTTTCCCCGTGAACGATTCGCTTTGCGCTATCTCGTTCTCGTGATGCGGAAAGATCAGGTCTGCGCCGCCGCCGTGGATGTCCAGTGTTTCGCCCAGGTGGCGGAGGGACATGGCCGTGCATTCGATATGCCATCCTGGCCTGCCTGGCCCCCACGGGCTTGGCCACTGCGGTTCCCCAGGCTTCGCCCCTTTCCACAGGGCAAAGTCCATGGGGTGCTCTTTCTGCGCCCCCGGCTCCACCCGCGCGCCTGCCACCATGCTGTCCAGTGTGCGATGGCTCAGCTTGCCGTAGTCGTCGTCCTTCGTGACGCGGTAATAGGCGTCGCCGTTGCTGGTGGCATATGCGGCGCCCTTCGCGATGAGTCCCTGAATGACCTCGATGATTTTCGGCAGTTCTTGCGTTGCGCGCGGGTAGACAGTGGCTCGCTTGATGTTCAGCGCGTCCATCTCATGAAAGAACTCCGCGATGTGCTGCTCGGCAAGCTCCGATGCAGGGATGCCGAGGCGGTTAGCTCGGTCGATGATCTTGTCGTCGATATCCGTGAAGTTCTGGACGTACCTGACCGTGTAGCCCTTGTGCTCCAGGTAACGGCGGATCATGTCGAAGTTGATGGAACTCATGGCGTGGCCCACATGGGCTGCCGAGTAGGGCGTCACACCGCAGACGTACATCTTCACGGTCTTGCCGTCCACGGGCGTAAAGTCGTCTTTCCTGCCGGTCAGGGTGCTATGGATCTTCATGCGGTGCGCTGTTCGATAAGTGCGACGGCTTGAGCGGCGATGCCTTCGCTGCGGCCTTCAAAGCCCAAGCCATTCGTTGATTTTGATTTGATGCTGATCTGTTCGAGGGTGATTCCCAGCGCTGCGCTGAGCTTTTCGCGCATCTCCGGGATATGGGGGCTCATGCGGGGTTTTTGGGCGATGATTGTAACATCCACATTTCCGATGCGCCATTTGTGCTCCGCCAATTTCTTCGCTGAGAACTCGATGAAGGTAAGGCTTGGCGCATCCTTGTATCGTGCATCCGTGGGCGGGAAGAACGTGCCGATATCGCCCAGGCCCGCCGCGCCCAGTAGCGCATCCACGATGGCGTGGCACACAACGTCTGAATCGCTGTGGCCGTCCAGCCCCTTCTCGTACGGGATGGACACACTGCCCAGCATCAGGGGCCGGCCGGCGATTAGCGGGTGGGCGTCATAGCCCGTGCCGACACGGAACACGGTCACTCCCCTGCCTTCTTGCCAAGAAAGACCTCGGCGATTGCCAGGTCTTCCGGCGTGGTGACCTTGATATTTTCGTAGGCGCCCATAAAGACTTTGACCTTGCGTCCCATACGTTCTGCCAGCATCGCGTCGTCCGTCACATCCGCATCGTTCTCAGAGTAGGCAGAGACGATGATATCGTACTGGAAGACCTGAGGCGTCTGGACAAGCCAGAGGCTTTCCCTGGGTGGCGTTGCGGTGATGACCTGCGCGGCATCGGCCTGCTTGATCGTGTCCTTAGCGGGCACAGCCGCGATCGCTCCGCCCGTCTCCTTCGCCGCCTCCAAGCCTCTCGCGATGACGGCCTCTGTCACGCATGGGCGCGCGCCATCGTGAATCATCACATAATCGCACAGGCTCAGGGCAAAGAGCCCTACCTTCACCGAGTCCTGCCTGCGCGCGCCGCCGCTTACGATCGCCGTCACCTTGCGCCAGCCGTTTTGCCGCGCCATGGCTTCACCCATGGGCACCAAGTCTGCCCGCATCACGATGACGATC
>CAMAVV010000197.1 GCA_945861815.1 Thermoflexus hugenholtzii JAD2 | reverse complement strand
CGCGATCCACGCCGTCATCGGCAAGGTCAGCTTTGACGAGAAGAAACTCCTCGACAACATGGGCGCGGTGATGGAAGCGATCATGCAGGCCAGACCCCAGGCAATCAAGGGCGCCTATGTGACGCGCGCCACGCTCAATGCCAACATGGCCCCCGCTATCAAGCTCGATATCCCGGCACTTACATCGCTCAAGGTGAAATAAGAACAGACATCACGTATAATCGATAACGGCCATCGAGCTGCAGACAGCGGGGGGCACACGCCTTAATCATCCCGCCGAGGCAAGAAGGCGCACCGAGTAGAGCTTCAAAAGAGCTTTGCATGCGCCCTGTGTCTCACAGCACAGGGCGCTTTTATTTTGGAGGCATAGATGCCGACGCAGGAAAAAGCAGAACAGATCGCGATGCTGGAAGAGAAGCTGAAGAAGGCGACCATCGTCCTCTCGGCAGAGTTTCGAGGCCTGAGGGTGAAGGAGGTCTCCGAGCTGCGGAGGCTCCTTCGCAAGAACGGCATCGAATACCTGGTGGCGAAGCGGACGCTTGTCGGGATCGCCGCCGAGAAGGTGGGCAAGGGCGGTCTGAAGACGGTGATGAAGGGCCCCACGGCGCTTGTCGTCGGCTATGGCGAGGTGAACGAGCCTGCGAAGATCGTCGTCGACCATGTGGCCGCCACCAAGATCCCGCTGACCGTGACCGGCGGCGTGATGGGTGCACAGGTGCTGGATGCCAACGGCGTGAAGTCGCTGGCGGCGCTGCTTCCCAAGCCCGTCCTGCTGGCCAAGCTGATGGGGAGTATGAAGAGCCCGCTCTATGGCTTGGTGTATGGGTTGAATTTCCACATGGCTGGGCTGGCGCGCGTGCTGGAAGGCCGCCGCAAGCAGCTCGAGGCGCCGCCTGCTGAGCCAGCGGCTGCCGCAGCTCCGGCGGCATCGTAACGAGGGTTTCTACGGTTCTTCCATGGAAGAACCGATAACGCGGCACACAGAATCAGGAATAAAGGATCTGGAGGAAGACAATGACTGCAACGAAGGAAGCGATTTTTGATGGTATCAAGGGTCTGACGATTCTGGACGTGGCATGGCTCGTCCAGCAGATGGAGAAGGAGTTCGGCGTCTCCGCCGCGGCTCCTATGGCTATGGCTGCTGCTCCTGCCGCTGGCGGCGCTGCTGCTCCTGCTGAGGAGAAGACATCCTTCACGGTGACGCTGAAGGAAATCGGCCCCAACAAGATCAACGTCATCAAGGCGGTCCGCGAGGTCACGAACCTGGGCCTCAAGGAAGCCAAGGACCTGGTCGAGGCTGCGCCCAAGGCGGTCAAAGAGAACGTGGACAAGGCCGCCGCCGAGGATGCGAAGAAGAAGCTCGAGGCTGCCGGTGCCATCGTGACCGTCAGCTAGTTCGTTATCGTTAGCCCGAGTCCGTCGAAGGCGTCTGGGTCTGCATATTCTGTAGATCCTGGGCGTGTCTGCGGAGGATTCAGGATTATAGAGTCGGATGTTTCGGCATGCCCCTATAATGGGGGCATGCTTTTTTCGGAGAAGAGGTAACGGATGCCGACGGTCCGGCGAATCGGAGCCTATCGCCTCTTCTTCTATGCTGGCGATGGAAGTGAACCGGAGCATATCCATGTCGAGCGCGTGATGAAAATGTGGCGAAGTTCTGGCTCGTTCGAGTTAGACTAGAGAGAAGCGGGGGATTCGGCAGAGCGGAGTTGAGGCGCATAGAGGGAATCGTTCAAGAGCACCAGAAACTTTTAGTAGAAGCATGGCATGACTATTTCAAAGGCTGAAATATCAGTCCCCGCAGCGGTTAAGGTACGAATCACGAGCGATGCCCTTACCGTTGAGTTACGCGACGGCAGGGCGGTCTCGGTACCTCTGGCTTGGTACCCGAGGCTGGTTCACGCCACGACGAAAGAGCGGGGCGACTGGCGCTTCATCGGCAAGGGCCAGGGGATTCACTGGAAAGAACTCGATGAGGATGTAAGCGTTGAAGGGCTGCTGGCTGGACGTCACTCGAGCGAAAACCAGGCCTCGTTCAAGCGCTGGCTGGACGGAAGAGCTAGGAACAAGTAACGGACTCGCTTCTTTTCAGGAGGTGCGGCAGTGGCGAGCTATAAGAAGGTGAGCTTCACTCGGATGGCCGACGGCACCGCCGCCGACTATCAGATCGTGATGAACAACACCAGGCAAGACCGCCCGCATATCGCCGGGCATGTGCTGGAGTTGCTGGAAAAGCTCAAGACGGTCAACCCCTCGTACCAGATCACGCGCTATCACCATTCCCTGGAGTCGGCGACGCTGGCGGAGGCTGCGGGCGAGAGCGAGGAGATGATCGTCGCGGCGCTGTTGCACGATATCGGGGACAGCGTCGCGCCGGAGAACCACTCGGCGCTAGCCGCGGCGGTGCTCCAACCTTACGTAAGCGAGCGCACGCACTGGATCGTCCTACACCACGGACTATTTCAGGGCTATCACTACCTCCATCACTTCGGCAAAGACCGCAATCTGCGCGACACGTTCAAGGGGCATGAGTTCTACCAGGCGTGCATCGACTTTTGCGCCAAGTATGACCAGTGCGCCTTCGATCCCGCGCTGCCTGCAAAGCCGCTAGCACACTTTCTTCCCATGGTGAAGCGCTTATTCGCCAGGGAGCCGTTCTCCGCCACAAAGACCGCCCGTGAAGGGCGAAGCATCACCAGCCTCGGCTATGCCGTTGCCCAAGCCAAGCAGTAAGGGCCAGCCGGCGGCGGAGCCTGTCACCGCGACGCTCCTGATTTCCTGCCATGACCAGAGGGGGATCGTCGCCGAGGTCTCCAACTATATCTATCGCCACAATGGCAACATCGTCCATGCCGACCAGCATTCGGACGAAGAGCAGGGGCTTTTCCTTCAGCGCATCGAGTGGGAGTTGCAGGGGTTCGGCGTCCCTCGCGAGGGCATCGCCGCCTCCTTCGAGCCTATCGCCAAGAAGTTCGGGATGTCATGGCGGCTGCGCTTCTCCGATGTCCGTCCCCGTGTCGCCATCCTTGTCTCCAACCAGGGGCACTGCCTTCACGACCTGCTGGCGCGCGCGCAGATGGGGGAGTACAAGGCCGACTTCCCGCTTATCATCAGCAACCACTCTGCCTTCAAACCGGCTGCTGAGAGCTTTGGCGCGGAGTTCCACCACCTGCCTGTGACGCCTGAAACGCGGGCGAAGCAGGAGCAGCAGGTTATCGATTTGGTCGAGGAGAAGAAGATTGAGCTGATCGTCCTCGCCAGGTACATGCAGATACTGAGCGAAGGCTTTGTGAAGAGATACCCGGAGCGCATCATCAACATCCACCACTCGTTCCTGCC
>CAMAVV010000196.1 GCA_945861815.1 Thermoflexus hugenholtzii JAD2 | reverse complement strand
GGAGAGCCACCGTTCGGTCATCACCGACTATATGAAGAGTTCGAAGGCAAAGGGCGATGTTGAAGTGGTCACAGACGTGCTTTACCTGATGCTAGCATCGCCTGAGTACCAGTTGGTATAAGGGGCGCTATGATACTCACACGCAGACAATTTCTCACGTCGGCAGCGGTGGTGACAGCCGGCTCGGTGATGCTTCCAGCGGTCTTCAAGCGCGCTGGGGTGGCGGCTCTTGTGGACCCGCCTTCCGGCGACGACAAAAGGAAGGCGACGAGGACACTTGTTGTGGTCCAGATGGCAGGCGGCAACGATGGCTTGAACACCGTGGTCCCGTACAAAGAGTCGCTGTACCAAACCTACCGCCCAGGGCTTGCCCTGCAGCCAAACGAGGTGATCCCCATCACCGACGACGTTGCCTTGCATGGCAGCATGACCAAATTCAAAGAGCTGTGGGATGCGGGACTCCTTGCCGTTGTCCAGGGCGTCGGCTATCCGAGCCCTACCTTTTCGCACTTCAGTGCGATGGACATCTGGCAGACGGCAGATCCCACGCTCAAGATCAGGACGGGCTGGCTTGGACGGTATCTCGAATCGCTGGACCGGAAGGCAGCCACGGCCTTTGAAGGCATGGCTGTTGGTGGGCGTTTGCCGAAGGAGTTCGAGTCGTCAGTCCCGTTGCCGCTCATCGAAAGTGTCAACGCCTATCGCATCCTAACCGACGGCTTGCGAACCGACCAAACAGAGCGGCGCATCAACGCGTTGACGAGCCTTTATAGCTCCTTTCCCAAGGAAGTGCCCTACTCGGTTCTCCTTGACGGCACGATGAACTCGATGGTGGAGAGCACATCAAAGCTGCAGACAGCGAACGCCGCCTACAGAACGTCAGTGACCTATCCTGCGAACAACTCCCTGGCTGCGGGCCTGCGGCTGATCGCCACGGCGATCGATGCGGGGCTTGGCGTGCGTGTGGCGCATATCTCGATCGGCGGGTTCGACACGCATTCGGCCCAGCGCGGCAACCAGCAACGGCTCTTGCAACAACTCTCAGAGGGGATCGCCGCATTCTATAGCGACCTTCGCGAGCACGGGCGCGAGCAGGACGTGCTGGTGATGACTTGGTCAGAGTTCGGACGCCGGGCCAAGGGGAATGGCAGCGCGGGCACCGACCACGGCTCAGCCGGGCCGCTGTTCATCGTCGGCTCTAAAGTGAAGGGCGGCGTCTATGGCGAGAGGCCCAGCCTCAGCAACTTGGAGAGCGATAATCTGCGCTTCACCACGGATTTTCGATCAGTCTATTCCACGGTGCTGCAGGAATGGCTTGGCGTTTCGCCTGATATCTCCTTGGGCACCACGGCCTTCGCGCCGCTCAAGATGATTGCGAACTCACCCAGTCCCTTGGTGCCGCTGCCCAGGCCGGTTGTCCCGCGCGCCGCGACGTCAACGCCTGTGACGGTGACGCCAGCCGCTCGGTAAGCTATCGCCGCCTAGTGGAGATTCAGCAGCTCCGCCACTCTAGTTTGGAGCGCTCGGGGGCTGAAGGGTTTGGCGAAGAAGCCATCAGCGCCGGAGGCAGCGGCAGCAGCATTCCCTGCATCTTGATCGAGGGCACTCAGCAGCAATACCTTGATATGGCTGGAGGCAGGGTCGCCTTTCAGCGCGCGGCAGAGGTCCTTGCCGTCCCGGCCTGGCAGCACGATATCGGTCACCACAAGGTCGGGTCGCTCTTTCCGTGCGAGGATGAGGGCCTCTTCACCGTCTTTGGCATAGAGGAGGCGATAACGCGTGTCCCGGCCGAGGACGGCTTCCAGCACGACTCGAATGCCTTCTTCATCCTCAGCCAGCAATATCGTTTTCATGGCGCCGCTTGTCATGGCTGCTCCACATGTAGGTCTTCGGTAGGCAGAGCAACATAGAAGGTCGATCCTTTGTTGATGGAGCTCTCTACCCAGACATCGCCATTCATCAGGGTCACGTATTCTTTGACGATATGGAGCCCAAGTCCCGTGCCTCGAACGCCCACAGTCTCCGCGCGCTGCACTCGATGGAAGGGCACAAACAGAGCTTTCTGATCTTCCGGGGAGAGGCCGATCCCATTGTCCGATACGGAGATAACAACCTGCCTTGTATCGGGTTTGTAATGGGCCGAGACAGTTATCTGTCCACCCTTGGGGCTGTACTTCACAGCATTTTGCAGGAGATTCGTAAGCACCTGTCCGAGCTTTGCTTTGTCCGCCAAGACCGTGGGAAGTTTATCCGGGATATTGACTGAAACCGGATGGCTGACGTCATTGGCGTGGGAGATGGAGATGGCGTCTTGCACAATGCCGAGAACGGGCACTTGCTGGAGCCGCATCACGACCTTGCCAGCCCTGAGGCGCGAGACATCCAGCAGATCGTCAACGATGGCCGCTAGGCGCTGGGCGTCGGCGCGCATGCGCTCCATCCACTCAGCAGGCACTTTGCCCTTTTCTTCGCCATCGAGTAATAGTTCAGTGAAGGCGATGATAGTGGTGAGGGGCGTTCGCAGCTCGTGGGAGGCGACGGAGATGAACTCATCGCGCCGACGAACGAGATCGCGCTCTTCAGTCACGTCGCGGATGAGCAGCCCGCGAGTCTTTGGCATCAATTCGCTGAAGATGTCGAAGACCGAAATCAGGAGCGTCTTTCGTTCGGGCTGCAGCAAGTACATCTCGAATTGGACAGGCAGTGCGCTTCTCCCGTGGATGGCATCGAGGAGCAGGACGCTTGCGCCCTTTGGCTCGAAGGTGCCTCGGCTGTTATCCACCAGGGAGTCGATGGTTTGGCCTATGATTTGGCTTGCTTTGATGCCAAAGAGGGAGAGCGCCGCATTGTTCACGTAGAGGACGCGGGCCGTTTCATCAGTCACGGCAAGGCCTTCCACCATGCTGCTTTGGATCGCATCGAGTATCTCTCGCTCCCGCCGGATCTCTTCGATCTGGAATTTCAGGGTGTCGGTCATCTTGTTGAACGAGACAGCGAGCTCCGCAACCTCATCGCTGCCTATCACCTCGGCCCGATGGTCCAGCCGTCCGCTCTGGATAAGCCGCGCGCTTCGGGCCAGTTTGTTGAGCGAGTTAGTGACGGCACGGCTGAGGATGGTACCTGTCACGACGGCAAGGACCAAGGAGCCTAGGAGGGAGAAGAGGATGACCAGGCGTCCAGAAGCCAGAGCGGAGAAGACCTCGGACTTGGCTGTGCACGTGATAGCCCTCCATGGCTTACCGACCTTTCCGCTAATTTCTATCGGTCGCTGGGTACAAAGCAGGCGCTGGCCGTGGTCTGAGAAGTGGTTCCGGAAATCTGTACAGCGGGGATAAGTGGAATCGCTGCCTAAAGATGGCATGATAGCGCCATCGGAAAAAGGAGCGAGAGATGAGCAGACGTCCC
>CAMAVV010000195.1 GCA_945861815.1 Thermoflexus hugenholtzii JAD2 | reverse complement strand
CTGCCTTGTCGCCGCATTCGATGCTTCGCTTTTTGACTTCGTCCTTTGACCCGTAGGTGTACATCGTGTGGGCCGTCTCCGATACGTGATCAAGGCCAAAGGCATGCCCAGCCTCGTGGGTGCCGATATCTTGGATATCGTAGGCGCCTGCAGAGACGACAGCCGTATTTGGATCAGCGCCACCGAGGTTGTTTTGGGCCCAGTTGAACCCGGAATCGGTGTTGAAGACCATGTCCCATTCGACTGCGGCCTTTGTCACCCGGTTGCGCCACGTCCATGTGACAGCGATGACGTTGGTGTATCCCAGAGCGCCGAGGGAAGCCCAGGAGACTTCATTCACGCTGTTGCTTGCGCCGGTGTAGCTGCTGGGGATCCCTGAAAACGACCCGGCGACGGGCGCTGGGAGCCCTGACCAGTTCGACCATTCTGCTACTGAGTTCACAACGCCAGAGAAGGCGTCTGAAGTTGCAATGCCGCTTGCTGACGCGTCCACGGCAAATGTCACTGCCTTGTTGAGGTCTAGCCACTTTGCAAATGTGCGCGAAGGACATGCACCACCGCCACCACCGCCGCCTGGGCGGGCCTGTTCAGGTGGCCCGTGCCCTTTAGGATAGTGTACGAAGATGATAACTTCTTTATCGCCAGGTCCATTGCCTGCGGCTAGCCCAGACCCGCTAAATGCCGATAAAGAGCCGATAACTAGAACGATCGCCAGCGTCAAGCGAAGTACCCCAAAGCGCTTCATTAGGCATCCCCCCTTAAGTCGTGCTCAGGTTGACGTAATTCTACACTACGATGCAACGAAGCTGTAGCTTTATTCCTTTTGCATTTGGTTAGGGATTCTGCCACCCTACCATCGCAGCGCCTTCGTCAACACATAGTCGATAAGCCAATCAGGCGCCAAGCGCGCGGCATACTTCCCGGCGTGGGCGTCGATGCCTGTGGCGTAGCGCGCTTTCACTCTCTTCCCCTCGATGGCTTGGCGTATACGCCAAGCCACTCTGATGGGGTCGGCGCGCAGGCGGTTCTCCGCCGGGGGCTTTGTGCGCATGCGAAGCGTTCGTTCCATGTTGGGTGAGCCTGGTTTCATCACCCGCCTGCCGATGACGACGTTCTTGTGGAAGTCCGTCTGAAAGACTCCTGGCTCGATAAGCGTTACCCGGATGCCGGCGTGGGCCAGCTCCATGTGCATCGCGCGGCTGATGGCCTCCAGGGCGAACTTGGTGGCGGAGTAGGCGCCGTTGACTGGCAATGTCACCTGGCCCGCCATGGAGCCGACGTTCACAATCGTCCCCGATTCACGCTCTCGCATCTGGGGGATGACTGCCTGGCTAAGGCGCACCACCGCGAAAAGATTCGTCTCGAAGACGGCGCGCAGCTCATCAATCTCCAACTCCTCGATTGGCCCCCATAGCCCGTAGCCTGCGTTATTTACCAGGGCGTTGATGCGTCCAAAGTCGCGCAGCGCCTGCTGAACGACGCTTTGGACATCTGCGTCATCGTTCACGTCCATTGTGGCAGTGGTGATTGGCAGCGAGCGCTGCTTCGCCTCGCCTGCCAGCGTTGCCAGGAGATCCTGGTTGCGCCCCGTGGCGATGACCTGATGGCCGCGCTCGGCCATGTGGAGCGCCGTCACGCGCCCTATGCCTCGCGTCGCGCCGGTGATAAGAACGACCTGGGGTTTGTGGCGCATGCGCCTATTTCTTCTCCGCGTTCATCTTGTCCACGTGCGCCTCTAGGTCCGCCAGGTACTTTCGGATAGAGCCCGACTGGTCCATGATGAAGCGCGAGACGAAGCGGAAGATTGGGTTGTAGACCTCGCCATTCTCGGTGACGATGACGAGGGTGCCAATGCCGGCCTGCTCCAGCTCCATGGTCCAGTTGCCGCCAAAGGGCAGCTTCTCATTCGCGATGCGCCGGACGATTTTCCTTGGTCGTTCTGCCTCCACCGTCTCCAGCAGCATCTTCCCCTGGCCTTTGCCATCTTCCATCCACGCCTCGTGCCCGTTCTTGTCGGCGGACCGCTCAACCTTCTTCAACCCCTTGCGCCACTTCGTTTGACCAGGGAAATCTGTGATGATCGCCCAGATGTCGGCAGGCTGTGCCTTGATCTGCGCCCGCACCGTTGCCGTGTGCTTCACTGGCAGGCAAGAGCCGATGAGGTAGAGGATCGCGGGAATGGCGACGATGACGATGATGGGGATGACGATGGCCCAAATCATGGAGGAGACCCCTTTCTATGGCGTACGGCGGGCCACTATCTTGCACGCCATTTCGTTGCCCGGCAAGCCTTCTGACAGGGCATCAACCACTAAATCCTGTCTATCGCTGGGCAGTGTTCCACAGCCTTCGGATGCAGTAAGCTATGTGCCGTCACTCTGAACCATGAAAGGCCCTATCAATGTTCCGACTCTCCGGCAATCGCGTCGTCATCCCTCGCACCGAGTTGACCTACCCCGGCATCTCCCGTGACGTCCTGGCAGATAAGAACGCCGACTCTCTTAAGATGAGCAAGAGTGCGGCGAAGGCCCCCGTAGACCACGTCATGGGGGACATGGAGGATGCCTGTGCCTTCGATCTGAAAGGCCCTCCAGTGCGCAAAGCCCTTGCCGAGGCCTTCTCTACCCTGGACTTCGGGAACAAGGTTGTGACCTGGCGGCCCAACAACGCCAAGTCGGCCTTCTTCGAACAGGACATGGAGTACATGATGCGCCACGCCGTCGATAAGTTCGACGGCATCATCCTGCCCAAATCCTTCAGCGACGCGGAGAGCCGCTACGCCTGCGATGTGCTCACCTTCTGCGAGAAGGTCTTCGGCTGGTCGCGCAAGGTCCAGGTGGAAGTCCTCATCGAGACACCGAACGCTCTGCTGAAGGCCGACGCCATCGGTGAGGTGCTCCAGCGCTCTGGCCGCGGCGCAGGCCTCGTCTTCGGCATCGCCGACTTCTCCTCCTTCATCGGCACGCCCAAGATCATCGACGACCAGCACTTGAACTTTGCCTATGCCAAGCAGCAGACGGTTATCGCCGCCAAGGCTCACGGCCTGCACGCCATCGATAACGTCTACATCCGCCTGCCGCAAAAGACAGACCCGCCGGAGACGGTGAAGAAGATCGAGCAGGGCCTTCGGGAGAAGAACCAATGGGCCGCTTCCATCGGCATGGACGGCACCTGGGTGATTCACCCGGGCCAGGCCGCCATCGCCGCCGAGTGCTTCACACCCACCGATAAGGAGACGGGCGACTACAAGCGCGTCCTTGAATACGCCCAGACGAAGGGCGGCGGCGCTATCGCCGACCCGCAAACTGGGGAAATGATCGACGACGCGACGCTGCGTATCGCGCTCACGGGCCTTAGCAAGTCGGCGCAGGCTGGCAAGGTGACCTGGGACTACCTGGCGGCCATGAATAAGCGCATCACTGAC
>CAMAVV010000194.1 GCA_945861815.1 Thermoflexus hugenholtzii JAD2 | reverse complement strand
CAAGGGAACCCTTAAAGTCTCCCTGATTGACGCTCTCTCACGCCCTCCGTATACTCCCGCCACGCCGTTTTCCTAGCTGCTTTCTTTTGGGAGATTACCATGGCGAAAACAGAAGGGCATGCTCCGAAGCAAATCAAGCCGAAGGTCTTGGGCGACTACCTTGAGGTGATGAGCAAGTCGGTCTTCCAGACAGGCATATCGTGGCAGGTTGTGGAGAAGAAGTGGCCGGGAACGCGCGAGGCCTTCAAGGGCTTCGACGCTGTCAAAGTCTCGATGCTGTCACCGGCGCAGGTGGACGCGTTGACGAACGACACGCGCATCATCCGCAACCGGAGGAAGATCGAGTCGATCATCGGCAATGCGCAGAATATGCTCGCCCTTGAAAAGCAACACGGCACATTTCAAAAGTACCTGCGCTCGCATAAGGATTTCGAGGCGACGGTGAAGGACCTGCGGAAGAACTTCAAGTTCCTCGGCGACGCCGGCTCTTACCATTTCTTGTATGTCGTCGGCGAGAAGGTGCCTGAGTACAGCGAGTGGTGTGAAGCGCACGGCATGACACGGCCGAAGGGGATGTAGCGATGGCATACAACGGGAAACTGGCGGAGCGCATCGGGAAGGCGCTCACGGGCGAACGCAGCGTGGTGATGAAGGAGATGTTCGGCGGCGTGGCGTTCATGGTGCAGGGGAAGATGGCCGTGGGCGTGATCAAGGACGACTTGATGCTGCGGCTGGACCCTGCGGATGCGGAGAAGGCGCTGAAGGAGCCGCATGTGCGGCCGATGGATTTCACGGGACGTCCGATGAAGGGCTATGTGTACGTCGCGCCTGCCGGATACAAAAGCGACGCCGCGCTGAAGAAGTGGGTGGCGATGTCGGCGACGTACGCGGCGGGACTGGCGAAGGGGAAGAAGAAGTAGCGTCGGATAGGTCGCAACAAAGAATCCCCTCACCTTTTCATTCCTCTCCCGGTGGAGAGGAGCAATAACGTAAGGAGACCTTATGCCAACTCACCTCAAAGGCAAGGTCGCGGTGGTCACTGGCGGCGGGCGCGGCATCGGCAAGGCAGTGGCGCTGGAGTTGGCGCGCCAGGGGGCGAAGGTCGTCGTCACCGACATCGGAGCGGAGCTGGACGGCACCGGGCGCTCCAAGGAATTCGCCGACGCGGTGGTGAAGGAGATCAAGAAGAGCAAGGGCGAGGCGATCGCCGACTACTCCGATGTCTCCGACTACGCCCTTGCCAAAAAGCCAATCGACCTTGCGGTCAAAACTTATGGCCGCCTGGATATCCTCGTCAACAGCATCGGCAACGCACGCCCCAAACTGTTCCTCGATTGCTCACAAGAAGACCTGGACATCCTCATCGACGTGATGCTGAAGGGAAAGCTTTACACCACACGCCACGCGGCGGCGGTTATGGCGAAGCAAAAGTCGGGAAGCATCGTGAACATCGCGTCGAACATCGGCCTCATCCGCATGACGCGGCGAGTGGCCTATGGCGCGGCGCAGGTGGGCATCATCGGCTTTTCGAACGTCGCCGCTGTGGAGCTTGGGCCGCTGGGCGTGACGGTGAACACCATCTGCCCGGGGGCGACGGAATCGCGGCTTATCCGGGAAGCGATGCGCCTCGCGAAGCTGGAACTCAACAACCCCATCATCGCGCCGACGGAGCGCGGCACGGCCTTCCTGACGCCGAACCCGGCGGAAGATTGCGCCACCTTCGCCGCGTACCTTTGCACCGACGCCGCGAAGAGCATCAACGGCCAGGTCTTCTACGTCGCCGGGCCGCAGGTGAGCCGCGCGGAGCACTGGTCGCTCTCGAAGAACATCTATAAGAACGGCCACTGGACGATGGAAGAATTAATTGAAGCTGTGCCGAAGACGGTGATGCAGGGCGTGCCGAACCCCGCGCCGCCGATTCCAGCATTACACAAGAAGTGATCCACAAAGCACACCGAGAGCACAGAGCGAAGCAGGATGCGCTGAAAAGTCAAAATCCTTGCACCTGGTTCCTTCGTCCTTCCAGGGACGGGCTCAGAATGACAACATATGCCCTCTTATCTTGCTAACAAGATCGCGGTTGTGACGGGAGGCGGGCGCGGCATCGGACGCGCGATCGCGGTGCGCCTCGCCGACGAGGGCGCGACGGTGGTGGTCAACGACAGCGGCGCGAATCTCGATGGCAGCGGCACGTCGCGCGCGCCCGTGGATGACGTCGCGAAAGAAATCGCGTCGCGCAAAGGGAAGGCCATCGCCGACTACACGGACGCTTCGGGCTATGGCGCGTCGAAGAGGATGATCGACGGCGTGGTGAAGCGCTATGGGCGAATCGACATTTTAGTGAACAGCTTCGGCAACGCCCGCCCAAAGCTCCTGGTGGAGTGCGGACAAGAAGACCTCGACCTTCTCATCGACGTGATGCTGAAGGGCAAGTTGTACTGTACCCAGCATGCCGCGCGGCACATGGTGACGCAAGGTTCAGGGCGCATCATTAACCTCGCCTCTAGCATGGGGCTCACACCGATGACACGCCGGGTGGCCTACGCAGCAGCGCAAATCGGCATCATCGGCTTTTCGAATGTTGCCGCTATCGAGCTTGGCCCTTATGGTGTAAACGTGAACACCATCTGCCCGGGGGCGACGGCGTCACGGTTGACAGAAGATGCGATCCGCATCGCGCGGGCGCACCTCAACCATCCCATCATCTCCGCAGGAGAGATCGCAACGGCGCACCACACACCTGCGCCACCGGACGACATCGCTACCTTCACCGCCTATCTCTGCACCGAAGCCGCTAAGAACAACAACGGCCAGGTTTTTCACATCGCCGGTTCCACTATCGGCCTGCCTGACCTTATGCGCCGCCCACACGAGATATGGCAAGGGAAGCCCTGGTCCGTCGAACAGCTCATCAAGGACGTTCCCAGTACGCTGATGATGGGCGTGACCAACGTGCCGACTCAAAACCGCTAACCTGGCGATTGCCCATTCTTGCGGGGCATGCTTATACTGTTTCGCCGTTTACGCTAGCTGCTAGGCATTGGAAATCGCCCCCAGCCAAACGTACATTTTGCAAGGAGCCTCTCGCGGGAATGAGAGAGAAGGGAGAGGGAAAGATGACCATCGCTATCGACGACGATCTTTACAGCCCAGCCCATATCGCCGACCCCTTCTCTTATTTCAAAACGATCCGGGAACAAGACCCGGTCCGCTGGAATGCCCAGTACCAGACATGGGTAGTCACCCGCTACAACGATATCGTCTGGCTGATCCGCCACCCTGAGATATTCTCCTCGGCCAGAGAGAAGCTGGACAACCAGCCGCCAGTGCCGCCGATACCGGACGACGATATCCCGGAGCATAGATTTGTCCGGGAGTTCAGGAACCACGACGTCATCCGCGCCGACCCGCCGGACCATACGCGCATGCGCAAGGCGATCAACAAGCCCTTCACG
>CAMAVV010000193.1 GCA_945861815.1 Thermoflexus hugenholtzii JAD2 | reverse complement strand
TACACCCAGAGCCGTCTCAACACTTCCCCTATCTACGGTTCCTTTACCGCAGTGGCAGTCCTTCTCGGCTGGCTCTACGTCGCCGCGGCCATCGTCCTTATCGGCGCGCTTATCTCCTCGATCTATTCCGACCTCGTTCGCCTGCGCATCGTCTCCGAGCGTGCCATTTGGACATTTGGCATCTGGCCTGGGGTACAGCACCTTCGGCGCCGGCTCAACAGGATGGCGGACAAAAGATAAGACAGCCTCTCAACGCCGGGCCAGGTTTATTTATTGGCAGCCCCTGGCTATAATCGAGCCATCACCCTCAGGAGCGCCCACGATTCCTACTACTGTTCGCAAGGCTGTCATTCCCGCCGCCGGTTGGGGAACCCGGTTCCTCCCGGCCAGCAAAGTCGTCCCCAAGGAACTGCTTCCCATCATCGACCGGCCCGTTATCCAGTACGCCGTCGAAGAGGCAGTGGCCTCGGGCATCAAGGAGATCGTGCTGGTAACTTCGCAGTACAAGCGCGCCATCGAAGACTACTTCGACAGGACCTTTGAACTGGAGGCGATTCTGGAGCGGCGGAACGACAAGACACGGCTCCACCAGATACAGGCGCTCTTTAGCATGGCCAGCATCTACGCGGTTCGCCAGGGTGAGCAGAAGGGCCTGGGCCATGCGATCCTGATGGCGAAGGGCATCGTGGGCAAGGAACCCTTCGCGGTGGTGCTTCCGGACGACGTGATCGTCTCGAAGAAGCCAGCGTTGAAGCAACTGCTCGAGGTGTACATGCACCGCAAGGCGAGCGTGCTGGCGCTGAAGACGGTGCCACGCGAAGATGTCTCCCGCTGGGGAATCGTCAAGGCAACCAAAGCAGGACCAAGACTGCACAAGGTCACCGGGGTTGTCGAGAAGCCGAAGGTGGCAGACGCGCCGTCTACCCTTGCTTCGATCGGGCGCTATGTGCTGAGTCCACGGATATTCGAGATTCTCGAGCGACTGGAACCCGGCGCCATCGGCGAGATACAGCTCGCGGAGGCCATCGACAGGCTGGCCAAAGAGGAAGCGGTCTATGGCATCGAATATGTGGGTACGACGCTGGACGCAGGCACGCCCCTTGGCCTGCTGAAGGCCTCGGTGCAGGTGGCGCTGGAGCGATCTGACACCCGCGACGAGATGCGCGCCTTTATCAAGGGATTGCTGAACGACAGACGATAAGTCTTTCCGGTGAGGTGGCGGCCGTGCGTACGCTGCCTGCGATTTTTGTCATGGCCGCCGCCGTGTGGCGGCACAAAAGAAGCCACAGAGGGTTCTCGTCCCGCCCCGAATCGGGACGAGCGGTTACTTCTCCAACTTAAGCAGCGCCAAGAAGGCCTCTTGGGGGATCTCCACTGAGCCAACCATCTTCATCCGCTTCTTGCCTTCGGCCTGCTTGTGGAGGAGCTTCATCTTGCGGGTGACGTCGCCGCCGTAGCACTTGGCGAGGACGTTCTTCCGCATGGCGCGCACCGTCTCACGAGAGATAACCTTGCTGCCGATGGCGGCCTGGATGGGCACTTCGAACATGTGGCGGGGGATGAGGTCCTTGAGCTTTTCCACAAGGGCTTTCCCCTGGTAGTAGGCATTATCGCGATGGGTGATCAGGGAGAGAGCGTCCACCGGCTTTTCGTTGACCAGGATGTCGAGCTTCACCAAGTTCCCAGGGCGAAATGCGAGGAAGGTATAGTCCATCGTGGCGTAGCCCTGGGTGCGCGACTTGAGCTGGTCGTAGAAATCGATGAGGACTTCGGCGAGAGGGATGTGGTAGACGAGCATGACGCGCGGGTCTTTGGAGGGCTCTTGGGTGTCTTTCGCCGTATTGGCGGGCCGTGTATCGAGGTAGTCCATCTTTTTGAACTCGCCGCGCTTGTTGGAGACGAGGTCCATCATGCCGCCGACGTAGCGGTTGGGAACGATGATTGTGACCTCGAGCCACGGTTCGCGGATCTCGGTGTAGTGGTTCGGCGCGGGCAGGTTGGCGGGGTTATCAACTTCTATGACCTCGCCGGTGGTCTTCACCACTTCGTAGGCGACGCTGGGCGCAGTGGCCAGGAGGTCCAGGTTGTACTCCCGCTCCAGGCGGTCTTGGACGATTTCCATGTGGAGGAGGCCGAGGAAGCCGCAGCGGAAGCCGAAGCCCAGCGCGCCCGAACTCTCTTGCTGGAAGACGAGCCCGGCATCGTTGAGCTTGAGCTTTTCCAACGCCTCGCGAAGGGGGAGATAGTTCTGCCCATCGGCGGGGAAGAGGCCGGCGAAGACCATCGACTTAAGCTCTTTGTAGCCGGGGAGTGGAGAGGCGGCGGGGTTCTCCTCCCAGGTCAGCGTGTCGCCGACCTTTGCATCTTCAACTGTCTTGAGGCCCGTCGCAACGTAGCCCACGCTGCCCGTCCCAAGGCTCGGCATGGTCAACATATGGGGTTTGAAGGCGCCGACTTCGAGGGGCTCGATGACGCGCCCGTTGGCCATGAAGCGCAGGTGTTTGCCTGGGGCGGAGACCGAGCCATCGACGACGCGCACGGAGGTGATGACGCCTTTGTAGGGATCGTACTTCGAATCGAAGATGAGGGCACGCAGGGGGGCGTCGGGATTCCCCGAGGGGGGAGGGACGCGGGCGACGACAGCCTCCAAAAGTTCGGGCACGCCGAGGCCTGTCTTGCCGGAGATGCGCAGGATCTCCGATTCCTTGAAGCCGAAGACGTCTTGGAGTTCCTGGGCGACCCGGTCGGGCTCTGCGCCGGGGAGGTCGATCTTGTTGACGACGGGGATAATTTCCAGATTGGATTCGAGTGCGATGTAGACGTTGGCGAGGGTCTGTGCTTGTATGCCCTGAGAGGCGTCTACGATGAGGAGGGCCCCTTCGCAGGCGGCGACGCTTCGGGAGACTTCATAGGAGAACTCGACGTGGCCGGGGGTGTCGATGAGGTTGAGCTGGTATTCCTGGCCGTCAGTGGCACGGTAGGCCATGCGGATGGGGTGCATCTTGATGGTGATGCCGCGCTCGCGCTCCAAGTCCATGGAGTCCAGGACCTGTTCCATCATGCGTCGCAGCTCGATGGTGTGGGTGGCTTCCAGGAGGCGGTCGGCGAGGGTGGACTTGCCGTGGTCGATGTGGGCGATGATGCAAAAATTACGGATATGGGATTGCTGCATGGGTTTCCAGTGTAGCACAGGGGAAAGGAGGGACAGAGGAGCAGGGAGCGAGGGGGAGAAGGAACGTAGGAAGTCAGGAAGGTGGGGGAGGAAGGAGACCTCTCTCCCGATGCAACTCCGATGCGGCTCCGATGCCGCATACGGAGTGAGGACACATACGGGGCCGAAGCTCCGGCCTTAGGAAAGATCTCGGCAGCCCTCGACCTTAATCCCTCTCCCGGGCGTCCTTCTACGGAAGGAGGGAGGGAAGGCAGGATGGTCACCCTCTCCTCTCGGGCTGCGCTCGAG
>CAMAVV010000192.1 GCA_945861815.1 Thermoflexus hugenholtzii JAD2 | reverse complement strand
TTCTCAGGAAAGATGTTCGGATTTTTTGTTACGCAGACGGTCATTTTGCCAGTGTCCAGGACGTTTCCCGTTTCAGACCGGGGTCCGCTTGAGACAGCTCCGGTGCGGCACCGGAGCGCTCAGAAGCGGACACGAGCATCCTAGCTGTTCTTCCGAAGAAGAACTGCGCACTCGCCCGGAGGCGAGGCGGCCCACGGCGCGCACAACGACTAACGTCAGGAGGCCGATGCTCGAGTGTGAGCCTAGGGCGAGTAACCTGCGCCCCTGCAGGGTTTTTCCCTTCGTCGTGCACACAGCTGTGTTTGCATTTCGCCATGCCGGCGGTGTCCCGACGCGTCCGTCGGACTAAACCAACATGCGTTGACCGTCTGCGTAACATTTTTGTCCTGGCGAAGGATTACAAGACAATACTATATATAATAGATGTTAATGTCAATAGTGAGCAAGGGGCGGGGCCGAGGGCCGAAGATACGGCCTGAAGACACACGCGGAGTCTTTCGAAAAGGACGGATCGCACCGATCGCGCAGATTTGGCGGGGGTAGAAGAAGAAGGTGGCGGATTGCAAGACACCGACGGGAAGACGGAACGCAACGGGCTTTTGCCGGCTGGTGTAGACTTTCCTTTTCTCCCTACCATTGAGGAGTTTGCTCTTTGGATAGTCCCGCGCCAGCAGACGCCGAACGCTCAGCATCGGAACCGCACACACCGACGGTTGCTCCTGCCGCGACTGCAAACGCCAGGGGCCGTTTTTCAGCGCAAGGGCTGGATGCGCTTAACGTCCCTAATTACCGGTTCTTTACGCTGTCGGGCATCTTCCAGCAGTGCGCGCTCAACATGGAAATGCTGACAAACGGCTGGTTTGCGTACCAGCTGACCGGCTCGACCACAGTCTTAGGCTTGGCACTGCTGGCCCAGGCGCTCCCACAAACGATCTTCTCCTTCGTTGGCGGGACAGTCTCCGACCGAGTTCCTCGCCGCTACCTGATGATGATATGTTTCACACTGGCGGCCTGCGTTAATCTTTGGATCGGCATCTCGGCGCATCGCGGGGTGGCAAACTGGCACGACCTCATCGTCCGCTATCTCCTCCTGGGAATGATCATGGCTTTCCAAATGCCGGCGCGCCAGGGGCTTGTCGGAGAGCTGGTGGGTCGCGAGCGCATCATGAGCGCAGTCTCGATCAACCAAACGATCACGAACGTCATGCAGCTGAGCGGGCCTGCCATCGCCGGTTTTACGATCGCGGGGGCCGGGGTCCATGGCGCGTACTACGTTATCGTTGGCCTGTATGTCCTGGGGATCATCTCCCTGCTGCCAATCAGATATCAGGCGCGGAAGGCAGCCAAGGGAGCGTTCCTCGGGAGCATCACCGACGGGCTTCGCTACGTGCGCGGGAATGTGAACGTTCGCGCAGTCCTGACAGTCTCGCTCATCGCATT
Organism: Thermoflexus hugenholtzii JAD2; assembly: GCA_945861815.1. Taxonomy (GTDB): domain Bacteria; phylum Chloroflexota; class Dehalococcoidia; order SHYB01; family SHYB01; genus VGPF01. Next base: position 2,029 of record CAMAVV010000192.1, on the reverse strand, counting down.
CATGCTGTCGATGCCTTATCAGGCGTTATTGCCCGTCTTTGCGAAAGACGTGCTTCACGTGGGTCCCGAAAAACTGGGCGTGCTGGCGAGCTTCTCTGGTGTGGGCGCGCTGACCGCCGGGGTGACTCTCGCCCTCTTTGGAATGAAGAAACGAGGCCTGTGGTTCGTCTACTCGTTATTGATCGTCGGCGTAGGCCTCATCGGCTTCTCATTGTCACGCAGCTTCGCTTTGTCATGCGCTATCATCGTCATCGTCGGCATGGGACAATCGCTTCGCAACATCCTGAGCATGGCCTTGATACAAAACTATACCGAGGATGCGTACATCGGACGGGTGCTAAGCGTGCTGCTGATGCAGTTCGGACTCTCGAGCATCGGGGCATTTTGCATCGCGCTTATCGCACAGCAGGTCGGCGCGCCGTGGGCACTCGGCGGGTCGGCAGCGATCCTGGTGGTGCTTGCGATTTGGTACCTGGCGGTATCGAGAGGGATGCGGGCGTTGAAGTAGGGGGCGAAGGAACTTAGGAAGTCAGGAACTTGGGGGAGGGAACAAGGAGCGAGGGGTTCAGAGAAGGACTGCAGGAAGTAGGGGATAGAAGAGAAGCCGGGGAGACCTCTCTCCCTACCCCTCTCTCCTGAAAGAGAGAGGGAACATCAGAAGTGCGAGCAGATCCCGATAGGATCGTGATGAAGACACATTCGCCCCTACAGCAGAAATGCGTTCATAGCCATGACCATTCAGGCTTGGGGGCTGTCCACGAGAAGAGACCTCTCTCTCCCTGAGCCTCTTTCCTGAAAGAGGCTCATACAAATAAGGTGGTTAGATGGGCAGAAAGGGGGTGTAATCTGGATAACGTCAATCCAACAAGTCTTCGGGCCAGTTGTACCTGAATACTTTCTGCTGTTCCTGTAAAAGGCTCGCGCGCCCTAGAGTGTAACCTTGTCCTGGCATCCCCGTTTGCTTATTCACGGCGATAGCACTTATGTGCGGGATACCTCGACCATGGCAAAGGCCCCAGATGTAGTAGAGGGGGAGGCTCACGGATTGGTTCGCCATGCCTACTTTGGCTGCGATCTCACTGTATGGAACGACCTTTTTTTCTTAGCGTATGTCCTTAGTTCAAGATAGACATCCCTAGCTTTCCTTGGCAGTGGCAGGCTCATACATCTGTCTCCTCTCAACCGTCGATAAGTTACTTGCTACTATCACCGTTTCTGCAGTGTGTTGATTATAGGAGCCCTTGCCACTCGGGCTTGGGGGAGCGGGACATAAGGGCGGCGACGGCTTTTTCGGGCTCCATGCCTTCGAAGAGGACCTTTGCCGTGCAGGTTGCAATGGGCATGTCCACTTTGAGTCGCTTGGCCATTTCCAGGGCGGCAATGGTGGTGTCGACGCCTTCAGCGACGTTGCGCATGTTGGCGAGGATGACTTTGAGGGGACGCCCTTTAGAAAGCTGTTCGCCGACGAAGTAGTTGCGGCTGAGGCGGCTGGAGCAGGTGGCGATGAGGTCGCCGAGGCAGGCAAGGCCGGCGAAGGTGAGGGGCTTTGCGCCTGCGGCGACGCCCAGGCGGGTGATCTCGGCCAGGCCCCTGGTGATGAATGCGCCTTTGGCATTATCGCCGTAGCCCAGGCCGTCGCACATGCCCGCGCCGATGGCGACGATGTTCTTGAGCGCGCCGCCAAGCTCGACGCCGATGACGTCGGTGTTGGTGTAGGCGCGGAAGGTGGGGGACATGACGAGTTGGACGCCACGCTTGGCAACTGCCTCATCCTTCGCGGCGATGACGGTCGAGGCGGGATGGCCGTCGATGATTTCTCGGGAGAGGTTGGGGCCGGAGAGGATGCAGATATCGTTGTGGAGGACCTTGGGCAACTCTTCAGCGAGCACTAGGGACATACGCTTGCCCGTCGTTTTCTCGAGGCCTTTGGTGGCGCTGATAACAAGCGTGCCCTTCTTTAGGTAAGGCGCAACATTCTTGGCGTTCTCGCGGAGGCGAGAGGAGGGGACGGCGAAGATGATGGCCTCGG
>CAMAVV010000191.1 GCA_945861815.1 Thermoflexus hugenholtzii JAD2 | reverse complement strand
CCTTCACATTGTCTTGCAGCCACTCGATAGCCGCCTTATCCAGGTCGATGCGCATATCTCGGATCCTGTTTTGCGCGCCATCGCTATAGACCGCCTTGTCCATGTACGCCATCCCATCCGCCGTCGGCGCGATGGAGGTGTTAAAGCGGTCCCGCGCGCGCACCTGCGTCCCCATCACGGGATAGATGAGCACAGAGGCTATCGCAAGCAATAGAAACGCCTGTGTCCCCGCGCGCAGCCACCGCCGCGTGAAAACCTCGCCGAAGCCGATGCGCCACAGACAGTAGGCCGAAAGTATCCCAAGAAGTATCCAGGCTTGAAGGTAGAGCTTGAAGACGGTGTTCATGCGCCCAAGCGGCAGGTTGATGTTGAAGATGTCCACCGCCGCGCCGAGCACGAAGGGCATCACAAAGAGGGCAAGGATAAATAACTCCACCCGCGCATCGTCGCCGCCCAGTTTCACCGCGCGAAAGGCCAGCGGCGGCAAGAGCGACAGCATGAAGATGAGAAATCCGACGGTCGTATAGTCCACGGCCCACAGGCCGATGAAGAGGCCAAAGACGCCAAGCGCATAGACCGCCCACGGGTTGACTCCCCACAAGACTGTCTCTGTCACCGCGCCCGCTGCCGAAACTGTCTGCTGCCGCCACGTTCTCGCCAACATGAGGAGGCCCAGCCCTCCGCCTTGCCGCTCGCGCCATAGGCGGTAGATGAAAAAGCTCAAGATGATAACGATGAAGACGCCGTGTATCTCCAGGTACTGCCACAGCGCCGTCTTCGCCTCGCTCGATTGCACGCTGTCGCGGATCGGCAAGAAGGTCTCGTAGTGGCTGTGGAACGGCCGCCAGATGATGGCCGAAAGCGCGTAGACCACGATCGTCTTCGCGGCGGCAAAAGCCAGCATCCCTCCGATCCCTATGAGCCTCTCCGCCGTCGTCTTGCCGCTCCATTTCTCTCGCCGCACTGCGTACTCCGCGATGAGGAGCGCCAGCGCCGTCACAAGCAGGTACGTCGGCGCATCCCAGCTATTCGCCGCCTGTATCGCCCCGAGCAGCAGCGCCAGGCCGATGTACGGCAGGACGGCCATCGCGCCGGCCCATCGCATATGACGCGCCTGCACCACAAAGGCCATCGCCAAGCCCAGCGCCAGCAGCGTCAGCGGCATCACAAAAAGGTGCGCATGCGGGTCGGCGAAAAGAAATGTAAAGAATGGGAACTCGTTGATCTCAAATCCCGGCGGGTCTGGCGGCATGACGCGACTGCTTCGCCAAAAATCGAAGGTGCCGAAGGGCTTGTCCTGCACAACTCGCCCAGCTCCTTGCGCCACCTGCACGATGCCATCCAGATTGGTGACGATGAGCACCAGCAGCACAGCCAAAAGCCCCGCCTTTACCGGCGATGGCAGCGGGATGTTCAGCCGTCGCTTTGTCAGCGCAGCAAGGTTGTACGCCACGGAAAAAACACCGACCGCCGTCAGCGCAAAGAACATCGGGATCGCGACGTTAATCGCGATAGATGGCATCACCCCGGTGAACTTGGTCGGCACGGCGGCAAGAAACTGCCCAAAGTAGTAGTAGTTCAGATAGCCGCCGGAGAACCACGGGTCGTAGGGCGGCATGTACGAGGAACGGACGACGGCGTTGAAGTAGGCGAAGTCCATCGGCTTCTCGCCGCCGCGATAGGGATGCCACAGGTCTGGGTTCCACACGCGCACGGCGAAGGCGGCGGCGAAGGCGACGAGAAAGAGCAGTTCGCCCGTGAGGATAAGGCGTCGGTTCTCTCGCCAAAAGGCCACCAGCTCCTCGCGCCGCCAGCGCACCATCGCCGCTGCGATGAGCGCCAAGAGAAAGATGCCAAGGCCGATGGAGAGGCGCGTGAAGGGCATCCAGTGCAAGCTCGCCATTAGCCAGGCGAAGTAGGCCACCAGCAGGAGCCCCAATATCTTCGCCAGAAAGTAGCCCTTGTCCGGCAGTCCCCGAAAGACAACGAGGGCAATGGGAACCGTCAGCAGGGCCATAAGCTGGATGACCAGATACCAGACCACCGCAGGCACTGTGTTCACCCACCCGTCCCGGTCAAAGAGGTCCGACCACGTGCCGCCCTCCTGCTGCGCCTTCGCCTCGTCATTGGTGAGCATAAGCCCAATCTTCGGCTCCACGCCAAAGAGGCTTGCCTGTGGAAGCGCACTATCGAAGAAGGCGCGCTGGGCCACCGGCGACCCGGTGACTGTCTTCTTAAAGACCAATACAAGCGGGTGGTCATAGACGCTGTAGCTCTCGTCAGCGAACCCCAAGTTCAGCGTCACCGGCGATGGTTTGTCGTCTCGCAAGGCCGCTGGCTCGGTCAGGCCTGGCCTCGAGAAGGTGTCATCCTTGAAAGAGACGCCAAAGAGATTCGGGTATGAGGCCTCCCAATGGACAAGCTCATACCCCAGCTTCCCGCTAAATAGCTGCCGGTAATAGCCGGTCGTTAGCGGGTAACGCTCTTCAAGGCGTGGGATCGTTCCATAGAGGCGATTGCTGTAGAAGATAAGGTAGTCCGTTGCTGTCAGGCGGTCGATGAGTTGATTACGCTTGTTCACATCCTCCGGCTCGTTGTACAACTCCATCTCGGAATGCCGGTAAGGCCCAAGGAAGCGCAGTCCCTCTTCCCAATGCTCCTTCGCCATCGTCGCGCCTGGCGGCACGTTCTTCAGTAACCACTGCGATGTCGCCTCTGCCGTATGCGGCTTGGCATAGATGCGCGAATAGGCCAAGGCATAAAAGGCGGTGAAGAGCAGCGTCAGCGCAAGCGCCGCATAGACAACCCTCGGCGCGCCCTTGGAGAGAGCGCCAGCGGACCACGCGCGCCCGCGCACCCACCTGACCAGCCACGCCGCAAAGGCCGCCGCCATCAACGCCAGGAAGGGCGTGATGGGCAGCATATAGCGCATGAACTTCACATCGAAGGCGCCGTTGATGAGGAAATAGGGCAGCACCCACGCCACTAGCAGCGCATGCCGCCGGTCGCGCTTCCAGACGGCGCTCACGATGCTGAAGGCGAATCCGGCGAGCATCAACAGCCCGGCGGGGATGCCCATGCCCCACACCACAAGCTGTTTGATCTGATAGAGGTACGGCGTTGTGTCGGCGTATTGGCGCGTGTAGGGATAGTCGCGGATGCGGCGCACCATCTCGCCTTGCTCGCTCACATCCGCCGCGAACTTGTGATAGTCGATGACCCCGTACGGCTGGGTGACGACATAGAAGAAGCCTGAAACGGCAAGCGCCAGCGCAGCGCACCCGATGGCCCTCGCCAAAGTGCGCCCCTGGTTCGCTTTGTCATGCCACGCGCCCGCCGCCCATATCCACGCCGCCGCAACAAACCCCACCGCGAACGGCGCCGCGCTCACCTTCGTCGCCATCGCAAGGCCAAAAAAGATACCGCCGAAGATAAAGTGTTTGAGCGAACCCGTCCGCGCCGCCTTCACCAC
>CAMAVV010000190.1 GCA_945861815.1 Thermoflexus hugenholtzii JAD2 | reverse complement strand
AGTCTGTCATCCTTCGTCCTTCCACGGAAGGACGAAGGAACTACAAAACGTAGACCCATTCGTCCCAGACTCCTCTCCGAAGGTCCGGAGTCTTAGAGAGGGCGACAAAAAGATAAGGAAGAACTATATGAAGATTTACGCAGGACTTGGATCGGGGAATGCGGCGCAGCTTATCGAGCGCGCGAAGACGGCGGAATCTGCGGGCATGGACGGCGTGTGGGCCGAGCAGCTGAACGGCGGCGCACCTTTTGTGCCCTTGGCAACGGTCGCGGGGCACACCTCGCGCATCCAGCTGGGCACGTCTATCGCCCTGGCCTTCACGCGCAGCCCCCTGGAAACGGCTCTGACCGCCCTGGACATGGACTACATCAGCGGGGGGCGCTTCAACCTGGGCCTCGGCTCAGGCGTCCAGCGCCTGGTGGAGATGTGGCACGGTGTGAAGAACTACGGCAAGGCAGTGCCTCACCTGCGGCAGACCGTCGAACTCGTACGCATGATTATGAAGGACGCCCACACGGGCAAGGGCATCACCTACCAGAGCGAATACTATGACGTGAAAATCGTCGGCTGGCGCAGGCCCATAGCCCCTGTGCGGGAGAAGATCCCCATCTACTTGGCAGGCGTGCAGGCGGGCATGGCACGGCTGGCAGGCGAGATAGCCGAGGGCATGCTGGGGCACATCATCTGGTCGCCCTATTGGATAAAAGAAGTCATCCACCCCAACGTGAAGCTCGGGCTGGAGAGAGGCGGACGCCAGCGCAGCGACATAGAGCTGACGGTTCCCCTGGTGGTCATCATCTCCAAGGACCGCAAAGCCGCGCGCTATGACGCCGCCCGAGAAGTAGGCTTCTTCTCCACGGTGCGAACCTACCAGCCGCTCTTCGAGGCTCACGGCTTCGGCAAGATCACCACGGAGATTCAGCAGATTTTCAGGACGGAAGGCGGCCACAGCCCCAAGATTCCCGAGCTGGTCACCGACGAGATGATCGAAGCCTTCACCGTCGTGGGCACGGTGGACGAGGTGCGCAAGAAGATCGCCGTCTTCAAGGATTTGGTGGACGGCATCATGGTTGAGGTGCCCGGCTTCCACATGGACAGCAGCAAGACGAACGAGTACCGCGTGGCGCTCTTCGAGACGTTCGGGCGATAGGCGCCGCAAGGCACCGCCGTGGATTTTCGCTTCTCTCTGGAAGAAGAGGCGTTTCGCCTGGAGGTGCGCGCATTCCTCAAGAAGAACGCGCCGACCGAGTACGCCAGCCAGCAGTTGGGCGACAAAGAGACGGAAGAGTTTCGCAAACGCTTTGCCCGCGCCCTTGGCGAAAAGGGCTGGCTCGCCGTCTCGTGGCCCAAGGAATACGGCGGGCAAAGCTGGTCGCCGCTGCAACAGATGATTTTCAACGAAGAGATGTCGCTGGCGAGGGCCCCACGCCCTGCAGGCGCAGGCCTCGGCCTGGTAGGGCCGACGCTGATGCAGTACGGCACCCCTGAGCAGAAGGCCAAACATCTCACAAAGATAGCCCGCGAAGAGATACTCTGGTGCCAGCTCTTCAGCGAGCCGAACGCCGGCTCCGACCTTGCCGGCCTGCAAACAAAGGCAGAGGACAAGGGCGATCATTTCCTAGTGAACGGGCGCAAGATATGGTCGAGTGACGCCCACCGCGCCCAGTGGGGCCTGCTCCTGGCGCGCACGAACCAGGACGCCCCGAAGCACAAGGGCATCAGCACCTTTCTACTCGATATGTCGCTCGCCGGTATCACCGTCCACCCCATCGTCACGATGGTGCGAGAGTGGCGAGCGGTGGGCACCCACAACTTCAGCGAAGTGGTGCTTGAGAACGTGCGCATCCCTCGCGATTGCCTTGTCGGCGAGAAAGACAAGGGCTGGGTGCAGGCAGTAAGCGGCCTGGAGTCTGAGCGCTCCAACTTAGCCGCCACCATCTCGGTGCGGCGCTTCTTTGAAGAGCTCCTCGAATACATCAAGACGCTGCCGCCGCACCACCGCGAACGCATCCGCGCTACGGGGCTCCATCACCAGCTGGCCCAGGTGGCGATGGACTTGCAGGTGGCAAAGGCCCTGGGTTATGCCATCGTCTCCAAGCAAATGCGCAAAGTCTCGCCAAGCCGGGAAGCATCGCAGACGAAGCTCTTCGTCACGGAACTGGAGCAGCGCGCCGCCAAAATAGGCATGCAGGCGCTGGGTCTCGCCAGCCAGTTGGAGCGCAGCGACAAACATGCGCCGATGCTGGGGAGGGCGGAGCGCCTGTACCAGATAAGCGTCGCCTCCACCATCGGCGTAGGGACGTCAGAGATACAGCGCAACATCATCGCCACACGCGGGCTGGGGTTGCCTGCGGGGAAATGAGACCTACCCCCTGCAACCTAACCCTAACCTCCCGATGAGGAATTGGGCTGAGGGCCGGGGATACGGCCTGAGGCAGGATTTCGGATGACCTCGACCTTCCGCAGATTGGACCTAAACGGAAGGGATGGCTGCTGATACGACCTAACCCCTATCCCCTTCCCTGAGAAGGAAGGGGCATTTCGTTTGTCTTGGTGTGTCGCGACTGCCGTTGAAGAACCTGATGTCCCTCCCTTCCTAGGGGAGGGATTAAGGGAGAGGTCTACACGACGACAAAATTGGTACACTTCCCTGTGATGCGTAATCGCGATACAAGCCTGCCCCTCAGCGCCTACCGCGTTCTTGACCTGACGGACGCAAAAGGATTCCTCTGCGCGCGCATCCTTGGCGACATGGGCGCCGACGTCATCAAAATCGAGCCGCCGGGGGGCGACCCTGACCGCAGCATTGGTCCCTTCTACAACGATAGGCCGCACCGCGACCGCTCACTTTCCTACTGGGCCTATAACACCAACAAGCGCAGCATGACGCTGGACCTGGAGAATGCCTCAGGCAGACGCACCTTCCTTCGCATGGCCCGCGCCGCCGACTTCGTCATCGAGTCGAAGCCCGTCGGCTATTTGAAGAGCCTCGGTCTGGATTATCGACGGCTCGCGGAGGTAAACCCCTCGCTGGTGATGACCTCTATCTCGCCATTCGGGCAGTCGGGGCCATACAAGAGCTACAAGGATGGCGACATCGTCGCGATGGCGACGGGCGGCCTCCTCTACCTCGCCGGGAACCCGGAGCGCAGACCGGTCGTCATCGGCGTGCCGCAGTCGTACTGCCAGGCGGGTGCGCAGGCGGCAGCGGGGACGATGATCGCTCATTTCCACCGCCTACGCACAGGCAAAGGCCAGTATGTGGACCTCTCCATGCAGGAGGCCGTCACCGACTCACTCGATTGGGTCCAGCAGTATTACGACACGCGCCAGGTCATCTGCACGCGCGGCGGCACACCTGGGCTGAAGATCCACCGCAACTGGGTCTGGGAGTGCAAGGACGGCTACGTCTCCTGGGTCTGGTGGGTTGGCGCAGGCTGGGGGCGCAAGAACATCCCCTTGCTGGAGATGATGAAAGAAGA
>CAMAVV010000189.1 GCA_945861815.1 Thermoflexus hugenholtzii JAD2 | reverse complement strand
CGTTGGGGCGCCGCTCACCGGCCTGCGCCGGTACTGCATATAGTTGCTCGTGCCCTCGGCTGTCTTATCGCCGACACGAACCTCGATCTCGCCGATTTCCAAGAGCCCTGCCGTGATCACTAGGGGAGGTGTTGCCAGGCCATAGCGCTGGAGGTCCTCCTGCTGCGCCTCTTGGATAACCCGCCGCTTGAACTGCGGGCCGCTGAGCAGCAGCGTCACGCCGCCCCAGCGCTCCAGGAAGACCGGGTCGTTTGCGCCGCCATCGAAGCGCCACGTCCCCTTGTCGTTCACAAACTTCTCCGTTTTGCCTTGCGCAGCGACCGAGACGCGCACGATCGCATCATCGTCCACCTGGTAAAAGAAGTCCCGTGGCGGCGCGCCGACTTGGTTTGGCACACCCTTATCGCGCGTGCCGATGTAGACGGCGCTCACTGCGCTGACGACTGCCAGCAGGACGATAAGGATGATGGTCGTGCGGATGTTCATGGGTGGCTCTGTCTATATGGTACGTCTCTGCGCCGCCCAAAGTTCTGGGCGTCAGCCTACCGCCTGCGCCACCAAACGATGCCGCCTGCAGCGGCGACGATGACGGGCAGGATGAGCAAGCTCGACCAGCGGATGAAGTTCCACTTTGCCTGAGTCACGATGAGCAGCCTGGGCTCCTGCAATTTTGGACGGACGGAGATGAGGTTGATGTCATCGGCCAGCCAGTTTACCGAGTTTAGCAGCATATCGCCATTGGCAAACGACGTGAAGAAGCGGTTGCTGGCGAAGTCGGAGTCGCCGATGACCACGATCTGCGTTCGCTTTCGCTGGCCCTCTGGCGGCAGCGGGTCCGCGAAGGGCGCGACCGCGTCAACGCTCACGCCGATGGCCAGGGGGCCTTGCAGCTCACCCGCCTGGCGCTGGTTCTGCTCATGGTCGGTTTCCAGCCAGCTCAGGAGCGCGGTGGTGACTGCCAGGGGCAGGACCTGCAACTTATTCGAATCGTAGTAGACATTCGGCGCATCCCGGTCTGCCGCGGGCTTCGGGTCCACCGGGATGACGGCTGTGGCGCGCTGATAAAAGGTCACATCGTCAAGCGTGCGGGTGATTTCGCTCACCTGCCCATTCGGTATCTGATAGCGGTGATTGCTCCGCCCGACCAGCGGCGATCGTGAGTCATTCGCGACGGAGCTTGCCAGGTCAACGATCGTGCCGTTGCCCAGTTCTACGCCCCAGGTTTTGATGATTTGCCTGAACGTAGCTGGCGTCTCTGGGTCAAAGAGGAAGAGCGCCTTGCCGCCGCCGCGCAGGAAATCGTCCAGGGGCTTGACCTCTTCGTCCAGCAGGTCGTTCTTCGGGTTAGCAATGATAAGAACGGCGGCATCTTGCGGCACCTGTGCTTGGCTGCCAAGGTCGAGGATACGCACCTCATAGTTGTCGCCCTCGATGCCTGCCCGTACCAGGCCAAATCCGCTGCCTTCGGAGACATTCAAGATGTCCCGCTCGCCGTGCCGTGTCAGGAAGTAGACAACCTTTCGCTGTGTGTGCGTGACGGCAAGGATCGCCGAGGTGAAGTCTTGCTCCAGTGTCGGGTTGGGGAGAAAGCGGCTCGACCGCGAATCGAAAAGAAGTGTCGCCACAGGCTGAAGGTTGCCCTCTGATGCGAAGACGATGGTGCCAGGCTGAGAATCGGCGTTGATGCCGAAGCGCCGCGCCTCTTCAGGCTTCAGTTCGGGGTCTTCCACGCGATACGAGAACTTTCCAGTCTGGTTTGCATACTGCTCTAGGAGGTCGAGCGCCGTGGCGCGGACGATGATTTGATTGGGGTCGTTGGGCACAAAGAAGGCGATGGCCTGCACGTCGGTGCCCAGGTCTCCCAGGATCTTCTTTGTCTGCTGCGAAAGGGAGAACTGTTTTGTCGATGTCAGGTCGAACTGGGCGTTTTGCCGCGCCCCTGCGTAGATGACCACGGCCCCGATCGCCAAGAAGACCAGGATCATGACCGTCGTATTGACGCCATAGAAACCCTGGCGCGTCCGCGCAGCGTTGCGGATGCGCTCGAAGCCCGTGGCTGCGGCCAGGAAGAGCGAAAGAAGGCCGATCGCAAGGAAGACCAGCGCCGATGTCTTGAAATCGTCGAAGGCAAGATAGACGAGGCCCGAGATGACAAGCAGTGCGATACCGACCGTGAAGAAGACTCCGGCAGGGCTGCCGAGTGCGCCGGTGAGCCGGCCGAACATAGGGGCCTTCTTTTGCTTCGCCATTAGCGCCATCTCCTCGCTTCAAGCACGCGGATGGTGAGGAAGAGGAAGATGGCGGTGAGCGCCACGAAGTAGATGATGGTCTCTGTGTTCACAAGGCCTCGCGCGAAATCAGTGAAATGGGTGCGGGGGGAGACGAACTGAACCACATCGGCAGGCAGGCCGCTAAAGAAGTCCGCCGCCTCATTGATGAACCAGAACATCAGCAGGATGATCATGCCGATGACCGCTGAGGCGATCTGGCTGCTGCTGAGCGACGAGGCAAACATGCCGACGCTCAGGAAGAGCGCTCCAATGAGCGCCATGCCGAGGTAGCCGGAGAAGATAGGGCCAGGGTCGGGCTCGGCGAAGATACCGAGCATGATGGGGTAGTAGAGCGTTAGAGCTAAAAGGATGAGAACGATAACCAGTGCAGCGACGAATTTTCCGAGGACAACTTCAAAATCCCGTACTGGCGAGGTCAGCAGCAGTTCGATGGTGCCAAGTTTCGCCTCTTCAGCCAGGAGTCGCATCGTCAAGACAGGGCCGAGGAGCAAGAGGACGAAAGCGCCGTTGATGCTATCGCCAAGGACGCCGCCCAGGGTCTCCCCTACAAAGAAGGGCCGCATGGTGGCCTCTCTGAAGGCGCCGTTGATGCTATCGATGAAGAGCAGCCCCGTGAAGACCAGGAAGGCCGTCATGATCACGTAGGCGATGGGCGAGGAGAAGTAGGTGCCTAGTTCTTTGCGGGCGATGAGCCAGGTGTTCTTCAATTCTTCGGAGCCTCCGGCTTGGCGGTGAGCTTCAGGAAGATATCTTCTAGGCTCATGGCCGAAGCTTGCAGCGCCAGCAGGCCCCAGCTCTGCTTCACCACCTCGGCCGCCAGTGCCTCTCGCAGGTTGGAGCCGGGGTCGCACTCCAGGGTATAAATCGCGGTGTTTTGGCCCGTCTCCTGCCGCGTCAGCTCGCGCACGCCGGGAACCTGGCGTAGTCGCGCCGCCACGTCTCTGGCAGGCCCGCGCACTTCCAGCTTGACCTGCTCCGTGCCCCGCAGGCGCACCGAGAGGTTCTCCGGCTTGTCCACGGCGATGACGCGCCCTTCATGGATCACGACGACGCGCTCGCACATCATGCTCACTTCAGGGAGGATGTGGGAGCTGATAAGGACCGTGTGCTCTTTGCCCAAGCCCTTGATGAGGTCCCGCGTCTCCACCACCTGCACCGGGTCGATGCCGATGGTCGGCTCGTCGAGCACGAGCACCTGCGGGTCGTGCAGGATAGCTTGGCCGATGCCGACGCGCTGGCGGTATCCCTTGGAAAGATGTCCGATGAGGAT
>CAMAVV010000188.1 GCA_945861815.1 Thermoflexus hugenholtzii JAD2 | reverse complement strand
ATTCGTGCCCGAATTCACTATGGCAGGCGTCGCTCTGCTGGTGATGTCCGCCGACCTCTTTCTGCCTGAGGAGAAGAAGCACTGGCTGGCCTATCTCTCTCTTGCCGGCATCCTTGGAACGATCGCAGCTGTCCTTCCCGTTGCAGGAGAGGATAGTCAGCAGTACGGCGGACTCTTCTTCATCGACCGCTACGCCGCCTTTTTCAAGGTCTTTCTCTTGGCGGCTGGCGCATTCATGGTGCTGGCCTCTATGGAACACGTCCGCGCGAAGCTCACCCACCCCGGTGAGTTCTATGGCATCTTGCTCTTTTCTATCCTTGCGATGATGGCGATGGCCTCAGCAGGCGAGTTGCTGACCGCCTATATCTCCCTCGAACTCTTCAGCTTCAGCCTCTATATCCTGGCTGGCTATAACTTCGCCCGCCCCAAGTCGATAGAGGCCGGTATCAAATATATCCTCGTCGGCGCCTTCTCCTCGGCCATGCTCCTCTATGGCATCAGCCTCATCTACGGCGCAACAGGGACGACGGTCTTCACCGAGATTGCGGGAGCCATCGAGGCTGGCGCGGATGCGCAGATCGCGCTCACGGCCGGGCTTGTGCTGGTCATCGTTGGCTTTGGATTCAAGGTGACCACGGTGCCCTTCCACATGTGGGCGCCTGACGTCTACGAGGGTTCGCCAACCCCGGTGACCGCATACCTCGCCGTCGCCTCTAAGGCGATCAGCTTTGCGCTCCTGCTGCGTCTCTTCTCCCTGGCCTTCTGGCCCGTCTTGGACGACTGGCGTCCCATCGTGGCCGGCCTTGCCGCAGCGACCATCGTCCTTGGAAACTTGGTTGCCATCGTCCAGAGCAACATCAAGCGCATGCTTGCCTATTCAAGCATCGGCAACGCAGGCTATCTCCTGATGGGCATCGCCGCCTTTTCGCCCCTTGGCGCGAACGGCCTCGTCTTCCATCTCATCGGCTATTCGGCGGCCAACTTCGCCGTCTTTGCCTGTGTGATTGCCTACGAAAATATGACAGGCAAGGAAATGATTGAGGACTTCAAAGGCTTGGCGAAGCGTCAGCCCTTCTTGGCATTTGTCATGAGTGCAGGGATGTTCTCCCTGGCCGGGCTGCCCATCTTCGCCGGCTTTGCGACGAAGTTCTATCTCTTCACAGCTGCCGCCGAGGCTGACCTGCTCTGGCTTGTCATCATCGCGACGCTGGGAAGCCTCGTCTCGCTCTATTACTATTTGATGGTTATCAAGGTAATCTATATGGAAGAGCCGGCTGACCGCACGCCGTTGAAGCTGACTCTCCCGATCGGCAGCGTTGTCGCGGGGCTGGGCTTCGCGACCGTCTTCTTCGGCGTTTTCCCTGGCCCGTTGCTCACACTGATCGAGCAGGCGACGCGAGGACTGCACCTCTAAGCCTAAGGCGGCCATCGGTTCTCGCGTATGGCTGCGGCGACGCGTCCCTCGTACCCGAAGTCCCAGGACGATTGGCCGAGTCCCGCCGACTTGTACCAGCGATAGCTGTCAGCCAGACCCTCTGAAAGCATAATCGCAGGCCGCCAGCCTAATTCCCGTTCGATCTTCTCGATGCTGAAGATGCGGCTGTAATCCCAGTTGTATGGGAAGAAAGGCGTGATGCTCTTCGCCTTCGCAGCATCAAGGTGCAGGACGTCTGCTTTGCGCCCAGCGGTTTCTCCGATTAGACCCACGTAGCCGTTCAACGTCACATACTCACTGCCGCCAACGATGTAGACCTGCCCGTGAGACTTTGTGTTGCCGAGGCAGGCGATAAAAGCTTTCGCAAAGTCATCCACGTGCATCCACTGGTGGAGGGTCTCGCCATTGCCTGGGATAACGATGGGTAGTCCGCCTTCAACACGCGCGAAGAAGCTCGGCTCCCAGGCGAGGTTGTAGGTATGGGGCCCGTAGATGCGGTGTGGGCGCAGGACAGTGACTGGATAGCCGTGACGCTTGCCGGTTTCGGTCAGCAGGTCTGCGCTCTTGAGGCGCGCATAGCCGATGCTGTCCACCCCAGGGTTTGGCGCTATCGGCGACTCTTCACGGACGGGGAGGAGGTCGCTGGCGGCGTAGATCCGCGTCCCTGAGCACATGATGTAATGTCCCATATGAGGCAGCGCTTCGGCGAGCACGTCGCCATCCGCCGTCTGCTCGAGGACGATGTCGAAGACGGCATCGAATCGCCGTCCCGCTAGGGCAGCTTTCATCTGGTCAAAGTTGCGCCGGTCTGCGTAGATGCGTTCGATATTCGAGGGCAGCTCGTTCGCAGGCGTTACCCCTCGGTTGAGGACAGCGACCTCGTGCCCTAATCGCAAAAGGTGGAAGACCAGATGAAGCCCCACGAACCTGCTGCCGCCAATGACGAGGGTTCGCATAAGCGCCTTGGGAAGGAGGCTACTGCTTCCGGCGCGTAGCCCGAGCGGCAACCGCCCCGGGGATGGAGGCGAGGGTGCACGCCTCTGCAGGGAGGTCGTGCCGCATGCCGGAGAACTTGGGGAAGAGCAGCTTCCCGCCCTCGCCGAGTTCGCCGAACATCACCTGTGCGACGAGCCGTGGCTTGCACCAATAGAGCAGCTTTCCGATTTGCGGCGGCTTGATGAAGGGACAGGAGTCGGAGTGGAGTTTAGGCAGATACGATGAAAGCTCCGCGCGGCTCTCCTGGTCGAAGCCGCCGGAGACCGCGCCGAGATAGCGAAGCTTCTTACCGTCATATGCGCCCACAAGCAGGCTTTCGAAGCCTGTGCGCGCCTTTCTGCTTCCCATCGTGTACCCGCCGATCACAAGGTCGGCGGAGCGCCGTTCCCGGACCGCGACCCACTGGCGGCTGCGCTTCCCTGGTACGTAGAGGCTGTCCCGGTGCTTGGCGATCACACCTTCCATCCCAAGGGCGACGGCCGCTTCGTAGAAGGCGACTCCATCCGTCTCTCGCGTCAGCGTCGGCTGCACGAACTCTGTTGCACGGACGGTATCCAGGAGGATCTCTTTGCGACGGGCCAGGGGCTTATCGAGGATGGAACGATAGCCGTGGTATAGGATATCCCAGACATGGAAGGTCATCGGGGCTTTGGAGCGCCTGAGGCCGCCTTGTTTGAGGCGGTCGAGGACGAGGCTCAGCTTCGGCGCGCCGTACCTATCGCGCGC
Source organism: Thermoflexus hugenholtzii JAD2 (assembly GCA_945861815.1). Lineage (GTDB taxonomy): Bacteria > Chloroflexota > Dehalococcoidia > SHYB01 > SHYB01 > VGPF01. Next base: position 434 of record CAMAVV010000188.1, on the reverse strand, counting down.
CACGAGTTCCCCATCGAGGACGACGCCGTCGATGCTCACGGCCTCGGACAATGCGTTGCAAATCTCCGGGAATGCGTCTGCCAGCTTGCCGTCCTCCCCGATCTGTAGGCGTGTGGCGCCCTGGCCAAAGTAGGCGATGGTGCGCAAGCCGCCGCGTAGCGGCTCGAATATCCAACGCGGCGAATCGAACGGCTCGAAGGTCGAGGTGGGAAGCATCGGCTTGAGGCTGCCCGGCAAACCGGCGAAGGCGAACGCCGTCTGTCGCGCCGAAAGTGGCTGCGGTTGTGTGGACACGTTAGTACAGGACCTTTTCTTGCTCGAGGGCTGCGATCCGCTCGTGCGTCAGCCCCAGGACCTCGCTGAAGATTTTTTGGTTATGCTGCCCGATGCTCGGCGCGGCCCGCTGCACGCCCCCTGGCGTCTTGCTCAGCCGC
>CAMAVV010000187.1 GCA_945861815.1 Thermoflexus hugenholtzii JAD2 | reverse complement strand
CCCTGAGGCCAGGCTCGATTTTTATGTGCTCACGCTCTATATACCCCCGGACGGCAGTGTGGAGAAGGCAATTCCCACTGGGTTTTCAAAGGTAGCGGCGTGATATGCCGCTGGACCCGTCGCTCAAAGCGCGTGCCGAGCACAACGAGCGATTCTTCAAGTACGTTTCCGCCAAACATGATGAATTCGCCGATTGGGCCGTCGTGGCCGCCTTCTACGTCGCCGTCCGGTATGTAGACGCTTATTTTCAAAGCGAGCGCGGTGACCGCCCGGTGGACCACATCGAGCGAAATAGATGGGTGGCGACCAGCCCAAAGACCGCGATGATCTTCAGAAAGTATCGGGAACTGTACCAGCAGGCTCGAACTGCTCGTTACGAACTTTCGACCTTCTCAGAGCGAGACGTCCAAAGACTTGTGTCGAATCAGCTGATCCCGATAAAAACGCACCTCTTGCGCCAATAGCCGTCGCCTCGCCCTAGCACCCCTTCGCCGGGGGAAAGAGACCTCTCCCTCACTCCCTCTCCCACGTAAGAGGGACGCTACGTTGACTACCGCGAACGCCTTTGCCTAAACAAGCGAAATGTCCCTCCCTTCACAGGGGAGGAGGGATTATAGGGAGAGGTTTACTAGTACCCCATCTCGGGCGTGATGTGGTTCAACAGCGGCTCGCCGTGGATATAGCGCCGCAGGTTCTCGCAGAAAAAGACCGTCGCCTTCTCCGGGTGCTTGATGTATGCGCCGGCGTTGTGCGGCGTGATGAAGACGTTGGGCATCTTCCACAAGGGGCTGTCCTTCTCTAACGGCTCCGGGTCGAAGACATCGAGGGCTGCGCCGCCAAGATGGCCGCTTTCAAGCGCCGCGATGAGCGCCTTCTGGTCGATGACCGCGCCACGCGCCACGTTCATGATGTATGCGCCCTTCTTTATGGCGGCAAGTTCTTTTTCCCCCATGAGCTTCCGCGTCTGCCGTGAAAGGCTCACCGAGACCAGCACATAGTCGCACTGGCCCAGCATCTCGTGCAGGCGCTCCATGGGGTAGACCTCTTCGATGTGCGGCAGCTTTTGGCCGGGCCTGTACGACCGCCTCGCCGCGATGATGCGCATGCCGAAGGGCGCGGCGCGCTTTGCCGTCTCGCTGCCGATGTGCCCCGGCCCCACGATGCCCAGCACCTTGCCGTCGAGAGAGTCGTTCTGCCATCGCTGCCACTCGCCCCTGTCCCGGGCGCGAAGCCGGTCGGCCATGCGCTTGACGTGCATCAGCATATAGCTCATCACGAACTCCGAGATGGGCGGCGCGTTGATGCCGGCGCTGTTGGAGAGCTTCAGGCCATGCTCCAGGATGCCCGTCTTCGCCATCGGGTCGACGCCTGCCCCGTAGATGTGTACCCACTTCAGCTTCGGCGCGATCTCCAGGATGTTCGCCGGCAGGCGCACGGTGAAGATGACCTCCGCCTCAGGGGCGAGCTTGAAAAAGAGCGCGCCATCGGCAGGCGGGGCGTTTGGCCGCGCAAGCTGCCGCATCGATTCGACCCATTCGCGCGTCGTGTCGTCCACGTAGATGGACTCTGTCACCTCGACGCGCGGGTCCACGGCGGCGATGCGCTTCAGGTTTTCCGCCCCAAGCCCTTGGTGGGCAACGATGACGCTGATCTTGTGCATGAGTACCTTCTGACGCCTAATGAGCTTTGTCTTACTGACGCCCAGGTTTAGCGTTGAGGTAGATAAGTAAGAACCAGCGTGACAATCTTATCGACAAACAATGAAAAACTATTGTCCAAGATAAGAGAATGTCGGCCACTTTGCGTTGTCCGCACAGTGTAAACCTGGCTGTGAACTCGCGCAGGAGTGAACATAGAGCGACCATCTGGTCCTTCGAAGCGAACATTGACATCAAGTTGGTCAGCACCCCGAACGGTTACCCTAAAATCCACCAGACTACCTGCGTTCACATCAATCGGGATTGATAAGAAACGGCCTGCTCCAATTAGATGGTCATTAGTTATTGTTACTGGCACCGGAGTCGGTGTAGGGGTTGGATCCTTATCTTTGTTACACGCAATAATGGCAAGTAGTATCAATATCATCGGAACGAGAGTGAGGGTTTGTCTGGCCTTCATTGCTGGTACCTCATTGCACCGGAAACTGGCGCGGATTATACAAGATAGGGTCGAGGAACGTAGGAACGTGGGGCCAAGGTCTCCTCCTGTCTTCCGCTGTCCCTGACTTCCTATGTTCTTAAGTTCCCCTTCTTCCCCTTGCCCTGCCGCGCCTCTCCTCGTAGAATCCCTCCACCCTCACGCCGTTGCCTCGCAGGTACGCGAAAAGAGGAGGCCCCTCATGCCTATCTTCGATATCCACCAGCACGCCGGCCCCATGCCGATGTTCGAGGATGCCTACAGCAAGACCTCCGGCGACACGTCTTGGGTGGAGCAGGACTACGCCTTCAGGGTCAAGACGATGGAGATGCACGGTATCACCAGGGCCGTCATCGGGCCGACGAACTTCTACCTTCGCGTCAACGGCTTGCGCGACACTATGGCGATGAACGATGCAGTCGCCTCCTTCAAGCGCCGCGACCCGGCGCGCTTCCCCCTGGCCCTGGGCGTCGTGGAGCCACTCTATGGCGAAGCGTCGCTCCCCGAGCTTGAGCGCATGAAGCGAGAGCTCGACATGGACGGCGTCATGTTCCACCACCGCTTCCAGGGGGCGTTTATCGATAACTGGGTGATGCGGCCTTACGTGCGAAAGATGCGCGAGCTCGGGCTTATCCCCTTCATCCACATCATGGCTGGCTCCGAGATGGAGAACGTCTGGCGTCTTCAGGTTCTCGCTGAAGAGTTCCCGGACGTCACCTTTGTCGCCCTCGATTCCCTCTCCTCCTTCTACCAGCTCGAGGAGGTCATCCGCATCTCCAAGCGCACGCCCAACATCTACTGGGACACGGCATGCCTCTGGCAGGGGCCTTTTACCGTGGCGCGCTTTGTTCACCACGCAGGGCCGGACAGATTGATGTTCGCCAGCGACCTCTATGGCACAAAGACAGGCCACAGCCCAGCCGAGAATCTCGCGGCGGTGATGACCGCGGAGATAAGCGAGGCGGAGAAAAGCAAGGTCTTGTGGGGGAATGCGATACGGCTCTTTCGCTTGTGATAGTGGATTGACAAGCGTTTTGCCGTGCCGTAGAGTCGCGTCACTGTAATCTAGGGATCCAAAAACGACAGTTGGACAGGCCACATCAAAGGAGGAAGATGGTATGAGAAAAACGAAGACGATATCGATTCTGGCAAGTCTCGTGATTTCGCTGATGCTCGTGCTGACCGCCTGTGGCGGGGACGAGGAGGAGTCGCCCACGGCGAGGCCGACCTCACCACCCGCAGCAACAGCTGCCCCCAGCGCAACGGCTGCGCCGACTGCCACCCGTCCTCCCGCTCCTACGGTCGCGCCCGCGGCAACGGCGACCCCCGCGCCAAAACGCGGTGGCGTCTTGAGGGTGCGCGATATCCGGGAGTGGGCCCCTATCTGGGACTCATGGAATAGCTCGGGCGGTTTTGTTCCCTTCACTCAGAATATGGTCAGCAATCTCGTCCGCTATGATTTCGACAGCACCGGCAAGATCGTGCCTGACCTGGCGACGGAATGGTCTGCCGCCGCCGATGGCATGAGCT
>CAMAVV010000186.1 GCA_945861815.1 Thermoflexus hugenholtzii JAD2 | reverse complement strand
CGCCTCTTTAAGGGAGGCGGTGACGGAGAGGGAGGGCGGGAATTCGTAGTCGGGAAGGCGCGTTTTATTTTGGCGTTCCTTCGTCAGGCGCACGGCTTCTTCGGCGGTGCGCGCCCAGAGGGCAGCGGGCAGGCCGCGGCGGGCGAGGGTGATGGCGAGGGTTGTGCCCCAGGTGGTGGTGCCGATGACAGCGGTTTTCATAGGAGCTAATGGTACGCGAAAAGATTTGTGAGGGCGAGAGGCAGTCGCTGCAGGCCCGATGCAAATGGGGGTGAGGGCATAAACGGAGTCTTTCAGAAAGGACGCGGACTTGCCGCGCGCCTACGGTGGATGGCCTTTAGGGCGCATCCTCCCAGGCGGACAAAAGACCCCGCGCCCGTTGACAGAGATGAATCATCGAGTGGCCTCGGGCGGAGGCGCGCCCGGCGCCCCCACGGCGGCTTTTTGGCCGAGCTTGCGCTCGTTGCCTGCCAGGAGGCGTTGGATGTTGTCGCGATGGACGGCGATGATGAGGGTAGCGACGATGACGCCAAAGGCAACGTATGCGCCATCGATACGATCGGTGGCGGTGAAGGCAATGACCAGGGAGCCGCCGACGAGGGCGCCGATGATGGAGCCGAGGGAGACGAAGCGCCAGAGGGCCATGACGAGGATGGCGGCGAGAACGGTGATGAGCCCGGCAAGAGGAGCGATGGCCAGGAGCGCACCGAAACCGGTGTTGACGCCGCGCCCACCGGTGAAGCGGATATAGACAGACCAGTTGTGGCCGCAGACGGCGGCGATGCCTGCGAGGGAGGCCGCCCAGGGGCTATCGCCGATGGTCTTGGCGATATAGACGGCGGCAACGCCTTTGCCGATATCGAGGAGCAGGACAAAGATGGCGGCCTTGACGCCCAGGGTGCGCAGGACGTTGGTCGCGCCAGTCTTGCCGCTGCCGTACTGGCGGATATCAACGCCCCTCATTAGGCGCGAGAGGGTGAGGCCAACGGGAATGGCCCCTAAGAAATAGGCGATAAGAACCGCGAGGACGTTGCCGGTCATTTCTCTCCCTTTGCTTTGAATATCAGATGAATGGGGGTCCCCTCAAAGCCAAAGAGCTGCCGCAGGCGGTTCTCCAGGTACCGGACGTAGGAGAAGTGGACGAGCTGCGGGTTGCTGCAGAAGAAGACGAAGGTCGGCGGGTTCACGGAGGCCTGAGTGGAGTAAAGGATGTGGAGACGCCGCTTGCCGACCTGCCGGGGCAGATGTTCGCCGACGGCGCGCTCAACAATCTTATTGAGGTCGCTGGTGCCTATGCGCAGGTTACGCTGTTCATAGACCTGGAAGCCAGCCTTCATCAACTGGCCAAGTCCCGCCTTTTTGAGGGCGGAGACGAAGACGATGGGCGCCCATGGGGTGAAGTGGAAGGCCTGGCGAAGACCCGCCTCGATGGCCTCTTCCTCAAGGTTCAACTCCTTCGCCATATCCCATTTGTTGACGACCAGGATAAGCCCTTTGAACCGCTCGAGGGCATAGCCTGCGATGTGGGCGTCTTGGGCAACGCCCAGCTCTGTGGCATCGAGGACGAGGAGGGTGATATCGGCGCGGTCGACGGCCTGGAGAGAGCGAAGGGTGCTGAAGCTTTCGACGCCGACCTCGATGCGCCCCCTGCGGCGGATGCCTGCCGTATCGATAAGTGTAACCTTTTGGCCTTTCCAATCGAAGACGGTGTCGATGGAGTCGCGGGTGGTGCCTGGAATCTCGCTGACGATGGTGCGCTCTTTGCCAAGGAGGGCGTTCAAGAGGCTTGACTTGCCTGTGTTGGGCCTGCCGACGATGGCGATGCGAATGCCCTCATCCGCCGCTACCTCTTCGCCTGCATCCGGAAAGGGCTCCAGCGCCTTTTCCATGAGGTCGGCGACGCCAGAGTTGTGGTGGGCGCTGACGGGCAAAGGCTCGCCCATGCCGAGGCGGTGGAACTCGGCGACGTCCCACTCGCGGCGAAGGTTATCGGCCTTGTTGGCAGCCAGCACCACAGGCTTGCCTGAGCGTCGCAGGGCCGCGGCGATTTCGGCGTCGTCGTTGGTGATACCAGTGGCGGCGTCGACGACAAAGATGACGCCGTCGGCCTCTTTTATCGCAGCGAGGGCCTGTTGGCGAATGCCGCGGCGGATGGCGTCGGGCGACTCCGGCTCAAGGCCGCCGGTATCGATGAGATAGAAGCTGCGGCCTTCCCAATCGGCGAGGGCGACGAGGCGGTCACGGGTGGTGCCCGGCTCATCGGCGGTGATGGCGCGGCGCTCGCCGAGGATGCGGTTAAAGAGGGTGGACTTGCCGACGTTCGGCCTGCCCACAATTGCGATAACAGGTTTAGCCATTCGATGATTTGCCTTTGCTATCAGTCCTTAGAACCGTCCAGAGATGGAGAGAGGCAGGGAGTTTCACCCTCACTTCTCGCTGCGCGAGGGCCTCTCCCATCGAGTCCCGATTCGGATGGGGATCTCTTCGAGGAGATGGAAGTCATGGAGTGAATTTTAGGCTTTGCCGAAGAGTTCAATGAGGAGGGCTTTTTGGACGTGGAGGCGGTTTTCGGCCTGGTCGAAGACGCGGGAGGCGGGATGCTCCAGCATGCCGATGCCAATCTCCTCGCCGTGATGCGCAGGGAGCGGATGGAGAAAGATGGCGCCTTTTTTCGCCTTGACCATGAGCTGCTTGTTCACCTGAGAGCCGATGAATGCCTTGCGGCGTTTCTCTGCCTCCCCTTCCTGGCCCATGCTAATCCACACATCGGTGTAGACGACGTCGGCCCCGAGGACGGCCTCTTCAGGAGTCCGGGCTTCTACAATCTTTGACCCGGACTGCCTGGCAATGGCCTGCGCCTTGTCTATGACGTGCTCGCGCAACTCATACCCTTCTGGTGAGGCGATGCGATAGTTGGCGCCTACGAGGGCCGCGCCAAGAACGAGGCTTGTTGCACAGTTGTTGCCGTCGCCGATAAAGGCGATGGTTTTGCCTTTCAGCGAGCCACAGTTTTCTTGAACCGTCTGCAAGTCGGCGAGGGCCTGGCAGGGGTGTTCAGCATCAGAGAGGGCGTTGACCACAGGCACACCGGCGTAGGCGGCGAGCTTTTCGATGATGTCATGCCCGAAGACGCGTGCGACGATGCAGTCCACGTAGCGACTGAGGACACGAGCCACATCTTCAACAGGCTCACGTTTGCCCAGGCCAACCTCATCAGGCGAGGTGTAGACGGGGTGACCCCCGAGTTGGTGGACGGCAAGGTCAAAGCTCAGCTTGGTCCGGAGCGAGGGCTTCTGGAAGAGGAGGGCGACGGATTTGCCTTTGAGGACTTGGGGGGCAGGCTTGCCTTTTCGGAGGTCGCTTGCTCTGGAGAGGACTCGCTTCAGTTGGGCCGGGGAGAGATCGGCGACAGAAAGAAAATCGCGTGTTGGCATACAAGAGGGAAAGTATAGCATAGGAGAACCCCGGGCTACTGAGGTGACGGCTTGCTTTTGCTGTTATACTTCGCCCACTTTTAGGTATATGTCCTAAGGGCGGTGGCCTTGTGAGCCTAGCTAGGAGCGTGCACCTGCTATGGCAAGGGCCGAAGTTAGTCTTTACGACAAAATCGGTTTCCCTGATTTGCTCTGCATCGTTTGGAGTTCTACTCCTTTGTATGTTCGCTTGGTTGGGTGGCCATATGGCGTCG
>CAMAVV010000185.1 GCA_945861815.1 Thermoflexus hugenholtzii JAD2 | reverse complement strand
TCGCCGTCGCGAGTGTGGGCGCCGGACACAGCCTGGACTTAGCGGCAACCCACGGCTTGAGCCTCGTCTCCTCCAATTTCCAAACCGGCGCAAAGGGCCCGGAGATGGCCGAAGTGTGGCGCGCCTTTGAGAAAAAGGCGGCGGCCAAGAAGATGACCCCGCGCCGGGAGGACTGGCGCATCGCCAACACCGTCTACGTGGCTGAAAGCGCTCAGCAGGGCTACGCCGACATCGAGAGGGGCGCCACAGAGCACATGCGCGACTACTCGATGATCATCAAGGGCGATATCGCCCAGCGCAAGACGACCGACTTCCCCAAGGCCCTTCGCGAACGTGGGATGGTCATCGGCAATCCAGATGACTGTATCCGCCAGATCCAAAAGCTGCGCGACGGCTCCGGCGGCTTCGGCACCTTTCTCATCACCACCAACGAGTGGACAACATACGACAAGATCTATCGCAGCCTCGAGCTCTTTGCGAGGTATGTTATGCCTGAATTTCAAGGCTCCAATAGCGGGCCAAAGAGGTCATGGGAAGCCATCATGGATAAGGCAGAGCCTACCTGGCGTGAAGGCCGTCGCTAGCGATCCACCGCAGAAGGGAGACCATCGTGCTACCAGCCAACCTTATCTCGTCCGACGGCCACGTCTATGAGCCGCCCGACCTCTGGACCTCGCGCATCGCCGTCGCCTTCAAAGAGCGCGCGCCGCGCATCGTCGAACGGGAAGACGGCGACTGGTGGTTTTGCGAGGGCAACTCACTTGTAGGCACAGGCGTCGGCGCGCAGACAGGGCGGCGCTTCACCAAGCCGAAAAAGCTGACCCTGGAAGACAAGTTCGCCAACGTCCGCCGCGGGGCATTCGATCCCCTCGCGCGCGTCAAGGATATGGAGACCGACGGCATCTGGGCTGAGGTCATCTATCCCACCGCAGGCCGAGCCGTCTATTCGGGCGTCCTCGATAGCCTCCTCCTCACCGCTATCTGCAGCGCCTACAACACCTGGCTTGCCGACTTTTGCAGCGTCCAGCCGAAACGCTACAAGGGCATCGCGATGATCAACATCGACGACGTTGGTGAGGCCCTTAAGCAGTTGAAGCTCGCGCACAAAACCGGCCTGGCCGGGGTGATGATTCCCGTCTTTCCCGCCGATGGCAAACCATACGATAGCCCTGACTACGAACCCTTTTGGGCGCTTACCGAAGACTTGGGCATACCCGTCTCCTTGCACACCGGGACTTCACGCCGCTCGCCGGGCCAGCCCTACGCCGATTCCACGAAGGCGAAACCCAGCATGATCGCCACCCGCGACTATCGCATCCGCGTCTCCCTTGCCGACCTCATCTTCTCAGGCGTCTTCGAGCGCCACCCTAAGCTCATGGTCGGCTCCATCGAGCACGAGCTTGGCTGGATCCCATCCTTCCTGGAGCGCATGGACTACACCTACACCCAGGGCATCTATCGAAAGCACTGGCAGCGCTTCAAGGGCGCCGCCCTGCCCAGCGACTTCTTTCACCGCAACATCTTCTGTAAGCTTCCAGCAAGACGCCATCGGTATCCGAGAGCGCAAAGTCATCGGCGTCAGCGGCCTTGTCTGGGGCTCCGATTACCCGCATCCGGAGGCCACTTTCCCAAGGAGCCGCGCTATCCTCGCGAAGATTCTCCGGGGCGTGCCGGATGCAGAGGCGACAAAGATCTTGAGTAAAAACACCGCCAGGTTGTATCACATCTCGATGAACTGAGGAGACTGCGCGATGAAGTAACGCGGGACGTGCTACGCCTTAGCTCTTCGTCTCGCCCACCTCATGCACCCGCACCGATGCCGGGACACTCACCAGCGTCGAACCGCCGTCCACGTAGATCGTGCTGCCTGTCAGATACGCGCCAGCCTCTGATGCGACAAAGATACAGGCATACGCGACCTCTTCCGGCCTGGCATATCTTCCCGCAGGGATCGCCTGGAGATACTTCTTGTCTGAATCCGGGTTCTTCCACAACTGCTGTCGCACGCCCTCGGTCTCCGTCTGCCCCGGCGCCACGCACATGACCCGGATGCGGTGCTTCGCCCACTCCAGGGCCAGCGTATGCGCCATCGCCACCACGGCTCCTTTGGCAGAGGCGGAATGGACGTTCCCCGGCGACCCGGTGATGGGCGTGTTGGACGTGATGTTGATGATAGTTCCGCCGCGCTTCGCGGCAATCATCTCCTTGCCCACAACCTGGGAGCAGTTCCACGTCCCATCCATGACGATGCGCACCACGGCGCTCCACCCGTTCGGCGAAAGCTCCTCCGCTGGAACATTAAAGTTCCCGGCGGCGTTGTTCACCAGGATGTCGATATGCTTGAAGGTTTGCAGCGCCGTTGCCGCCATCGCCTCCACCTGGGCGCGCTCCCGCACATCGCACTGGACGGCGAGGGCCTTCCGTCCCAGCGCCCGCACTTCCGTTGCCACGCGCTCCAAGTTCTCCAGCTTGCGGCTTGCCAGCACCACGTCTGCGCCAACCTTTGCGAACTCCAACGCGATCCCCCGTCCGATTCCAGTCCCGCCGCCAGTGACGATGGCTACCTTGCCAGCCAAGGCCTCAGATGAAAATGTCGGCATATCTTGCTGCCTTCCAGTGAGAGGACGTGAGCGATTCCAAAATCGTTGCCCATTGTATGCCAAAGCCACCAAGATGGTGCGCCCTTCGCCAGGTCATGGCACAATATCGCCCCACGACTGAGGAAGCTATCCATAAGGAGCCCTGATTATGCGCTACGAACCTCTGAAGCCCTCCTCCTATGAATCCCTCGCTCCACACTTCGGCGAACTGACCCGCGATGTCCTCTTTGGCGATATCTGGGAGCGTCCCCAGATCTCTAAGCGCGATAGGAGCCTCATCACCCTCGCAGCTCTCATGGCAATGGGGAAGACGCCTCAGCTTTATGGCCACGTTCGCCGCGCGCAAGAAAACGGCCTTGCCAAGGAGGAGATCGCAGAAGTCTTCATGCACCTGGCCTTTTATTGCGGCTGGCCCTCTGCTATCAACGCCTTCGATGCCGCCAAGGAAGCCCTCGATAGCCAGCAGCCAAAGCGCGGATAGGGACGGAATGAAGAGGACATGACAAACACACAGACGCCGCAAGATAAATACATCACCGTCAACGGCTTGAAACTCCACTATCTCGATTGGGGCGGCGAAAGCCCGAATGTCGTTCTCCTCGTCCCGGGTATCGGTGGCAACGCGCATAATTGGACGCCCTTCGCCCGGCGCATCTGCAAGGATTACCGCGTCCTCGCCCTTGAACAGCGCGGCCACGGCGATAGCGAGCATTCCCGCGATGGCTATGCCGTCACCAGCTTCGCCTCTGACCTTCATGATTTCATCACAGCCCTTCGCATCGCTCCTGTCGATTACATCGCCAGTTCCCTTGGCGCGCGCACTGGGCTCGTTTGCGCCGCACAGCACCCCGGCGACTTCAAGCGCTTCATCATCCTGGATGGCGGGCCAGAGACGCCTAAGCCCTTCGCCAAGCACTTTACCAGCAGGCCCTATTCCTTCCCCTCAGAGGAGGCTGCGACTCAGCACTTCCGCGAATCAACCCCAGGATACGACGACGATTTTTACCGCCGCCTGGCAAAGAGCATGACGCGAAAGAACTGGGTTGGACAGCTTGTGTGGAAGCTCGACCCGGAAGTTGCGTGGATACCAGCTATCG
>CAMAVV010000184.1 GCA_945861815.1 Thermoflexus hugenholtzii JAD2 | reverse complement strand
GTCCCTGGTTTGCTGACGCGGCCGATGTCGTTTCGCCCAAGGTCCACAAGCATGATGTGCTCGGCGCGCTCTTTGGCGTCCGCCAGCAGTTCCTCGGCGAGCGCCTTGTCCTCCGCCTCATCTTTTCCTCGCCGTCGCGTCCCCGCGATGGGGTTCGTTGCCACTTGCCTGCCCTCGACGCGCACCAGCATCTCAGGCGACGCGCCGACAAGGTGAAAGTCGTCAAGGTCGAGGTAGAACATGTAGGGCGAGGGGTTCACATTTCGCAGTGCGCGATAGATGTCGAAGGGGTGCGCCTGCGTCTTTCGCGCCAGCCGCTGCGAGAGCACTACTTGGATGATATCTCCGGCGACGATGTGCTCTTTCCCCTTTTTCACGATACCCCTGTGCTGCGCCTCGGTCATGTTGGACGCGACCTTGTTCGGCGGCAGTCGTTTGCTCACGTTTGCCAGCCCTTGCAGCGGGCGCTCCAGCCGCTGGGCTATGGCCTCGATGCGCGCGACGGCGTCGTTATAGGCCTTTTTCACGTCGCCGTTGATATGCGCATGCCCCACGATCTTCATCTTGTGCTTTACATGGTCGAAGACGACCAGAGTGTCGGTCAGCATGAAGACCGCTTCAGGCAGGCCCAATGGGTCGGCTGAGGGCGAAGGCAGCTTTTCGAAATAGCCGGCTGCCTCATATGCTAGAAAGCCGACTGCGCCGCCGTGGAAGCGCGGCAGGCCATCAACAGCTACGGGTTCGTACTTTTTCAACTCTCGTTCGATGGGGATTAGCGGGTCGATCTTCCCATAGTCGTACAGCTTCCCATTGCGCCGTGGCCTCTTGGCTGGCGCGCCGCGAATGCCGGTGCGGATCACTTTCTGCGCGTTCGCGCCGATAAAGCTGTACCGCGCGACACGCTCGCCCCCTTCGACGCTTTCCAAGAGGAATGAGTACGGCCCGCCAGCGACTTTGAGATAGGCCGAGACAGGCGTTTCGAAATCAGCGAGCACCTCTCGATAGATAGGCACGAGGTTGCCCTGGCGCGCCATCCTTTTTACTTGTTCTAATGTCGGGTAGTACATCGAATCGTCCTTTGCTTGTGTTGAGCTTTTGCAGAAGTATGGTTAGCGTTGCCATGAGCGTCGCCAGCTCAACGCAAACAATTTCCGTATGTCGTTCTGAGCCCAACCCAGGTGGACCAGGAGCCCATGAGTCGTGTGCTTCATATCCCTATGCCGGGGACTTGCTGATGCGCATCGCGTCGCGCACCTCTTGCATCGTTTGCTCTGCAACCTTCTTCGCGCGCCGCGTTCCATCGAGCAGCGCCGCATGCACATCATCCATGTGTTTCTTGTAATGCTCGCGCCGCTCGTGGATGGGGCCAAGGAAGTCGTTCAGCGCCTTCGCCAGCTTCTTCTTGACCTCAACATCGCCCACGCGCCCCACGACGTAACGCTCCTTCAGGTCTTTCACCTCATCGAGGTTCTTATTGAAGGCGTCGTGGTACATAAAGACAGGGTTGCCTTCCACATGCCCAGGGTCGGTGGCGCGCAGGCGTGTCGGATCGGTGTACATGGACATGACGCGCTTGGTGACCGAAGCCTCGTCGTCGCCTAGATAGATGCAGTTCCCAAGGCTCTTACTCATCTTTGCTTGGCCGTCGGTGCCCACAAGCCGCCCGACGCGTCCGACCATCGCCTGTGGCTCGGGGAAGACGTTGCCGTAGGTGCGATTGAACTTTCCTGCGATATCCCGTGTCATCTCGATGTGCGGCAGTTGGTCTTCGCCCACAGGGACGAGGTGCGCCTTTGGCAGCAAGATGTCGGCGATTTGGCTCACCGGGTAGTTGAAGAAGCCGACGGTCAGGTCCGTCTCCCGCAGCTTCTCCATCTCCGACTTTAGCGTCGGGTTGCGCTGGAGGCGTCCCAGGGGTGTGATGAAGCTGAGGAGCATCGTCAGCTCCGCATGCTCTGGCACGTAGCTCTGGATAACAAAGGCATTCTTCTGTGGGTCGAGGCCGATGGCGAGCCAGTCAAGCGTCACCTCAATGACCGACTGCCGTATCCTGTCGATTTCCTCGATGTGGTCCGACAGCGCCTGGTAGTCGGCGATGAGGAAGAAGCACTCGTAGTCGTTCTGCAGGCGCAGCCAGTTCTCCAGCGCGCCCACGTAGTGGCCCAGATGCAATGGCCCGGTGGGGCGCACTCCCGTCAGTATCCGTTTCCTTGTCGTCATGTTCCTTCGCCTTTCCGAAAACAAAAGACCCGTCCCGGTAAAGGGACGGGTCTTGTAGCCCGTGGTGCCACCCTAGTTTTCCGCCTTCGGCGGACTTGTCAGGCACGTTCTTTTGAGGAAGATGCCCTGGGCGATGGTTACGGCGCCCTGCCGTCGGTTCCTACGACCTTTCGGTTTTCGGACCGCAGCTCCCGAGTCCATTCGCCCTCTTTCAGCGGTGCCGGTTCTCAGCTTCTCCGGCTCTCTGTAGCCCTGTCGGAAGGGTACTCGTCTCGTTCGCAGCCTTTCGCTATGCAGTTGTGCGTTACTGAAAATGTACCAGAGGGAGGGAAGGAGTGTCAAATAACCGAGGGAAGGCCTACTTCCTTTTTTGAGCAAACTGGAGAACTAACAGTTCTAATCCTGAAGGCCCTCCACGTAATGCCAGCGGCCCTTCATTGTCGGAGACGTGGATGCAAGACCAGAGCGGCAACTCCTGTCCCTTATGAATGGCAGAGCCACCCGTCACGACGTGGATTTGACCACCGGTACCCTTGGGGTCGGGTGCTGCCGCCTCGACCTCCGGGCCTGCACGCAAGAGAAAAGCGCCTACGCCATCATCGCTTGGCGCTAGAAGCGTTTCGATTGCGGCATCCTTTCGGTAAAGGGTCGAACTTGGTTCGGCAACTGCTTCGCATGTGGCAGTCCGCCCAGCCTTGCCCTTCATCTCGTGCCGTGCCTCAGGCATCCGATGAAAACCAGTGAAATCCGTCTGCATGCGGATGGTAAAGAAGTGGAGACCCTTTGGGCCCGCAACGATCGGACCATAGGGGGTGTACGCGTCGGTGTAATGCACAGTGATTGGCTTCAGCGGGTGCTTTCCAATCGTTCCGTCTCCAGCCACCACCACCTGAAACTGGTCCACCTTATGGAAGTGCGGATGAATCACACCTCCTGCATTGAGGACTCCTACGATGAAAGCGCAGGGCTCGTCGTATATGCCCGGTTCGCGGTCATGAAAGTTCGGGTTGAGGAGATAGTGATTACGATAAGAGGGGCCATCCTCTGAGGCGTAGCGCCGTTCTCTAGCCTGAGTGCTGATCGCCACCGTAGCCATTGTTATGGGCTCCTCTCTCGCGAATGGTAAGGCCTATTCTACGCCAGTTTGCTATAGAGGCCTGTTTTGTCTTACGCCAACGGAATAGAGGCCGTCCTTCGTCCGTCTGACATGCGCGTCGTATGCCCCTTGCCGAAGGTATCTTGGACGAGAAGAACATCCCCTGGTATCAACAGTTGCTTTGACCCGTCGCTTGCGCCAACTTCTATCGTTCCCTCCAAGATGAAGAGGTACTGTGGCCGGGGCGCAGGATGCCAGTCGATATCGAGACTCTTGGGATGGTGCCAAAAGATGATGTCTTTCGTCGCTTGCCTCTTTGGCTCGTCGCCGGCAAGGGTGAAGACCTGCGGCGTCTCTTCCAGGTGCGACTCTCCGTCGGGCGTTGAATAGA
>CAMAVV010000183.1 GCA_945861815.1 Thermoflexus hugenholtzii JAD2 | reverse complement strand
ACCTGCCCGCTGCCTACTCTCCCAAGGAACTGGGGCATGATAAGGGCGCTTGCGCTCAGGATGATGAGCGCAAAAATCATCGCATCGCCGCGTTGCCGCAGTCGCTTACCCATTGGAGCGAAGCCTTATCTGGAACGACTGCTGGTCGTTCACTTTGAATCGATTGTTTGCCGGTTCCGCCTGGATCGTGACCGTGATGAGCTTGTCGGCGCGGGAGAACTGCAGCGTCTTGATGCCGATCGCCACAACGCTCGTGTCCGTTTCGCTCGTCCGCACGAGCTGAGTGCCGTTCAGCGAATAGGTCACCTGCCGCGCCACCGTTGTGCCGCCGTACAGATTGTTCCAGCTGAACGTCGCCGTCGAGACAGCCGGAGCGCCGTCGGCGATATCTGTTGACTGTGCCATCGAAACATCCCGGAACGTCCATGTGGAGCTTTGGCTCGTCTCGCTGATCGCCAGGTACGCCGCATTCGTCTTTTCCACGCTCGTGGTGAGGTTGAAGAAGGCCACAAGAAAGGCCGTCCCGACGATGCCGAGGGTTGCGACACCCACGAGCATCTCGTTGACTGAGTACCCCCGTTGATTTCTGTGCAGTCTCAGCTTCATACGCCTGTGCCTTGTGGCTCCCTGATTCCCTTCGCGCTGCTGTCCGAATCGTGCGCGAAGGAGTGCATGTCCCACTTTAGGCAGTCTGCGTATGAATGCGGTATATCGGCAGTTGGCGTAAGGTTTGTATGATTTCCCTGGGGGAAATCGAATCAGTTCAAAACTGGCGGGCTGGCGATTGCATATGTCGCCTCACTGCATAAGCGCCATGTGCCCTTGGAGAGAATTGAGTAAGAACGGGGCCGCGAGGTGTGCGAACGGTGAGGGAAAGATGTGCTGGCAGTAAGGGAACGTGCGACAAGGAAAGCGTTACAGAACTCGAAGGGGGGATAAGTGCGGCGGCAGGAAGGGAGGCAGGAAAGCCTTGCGATGCCCTAAGGCAAGTTAACCTTCAGATTCTCCATGACCAGTAGCTGTTGCGCCCCACGAGAAATCGTAACCACGATCTTTTGTAGATTAGTGTCTGCGCCTGGCACCGTCTGTCCTTCGCTGGTCATCGTGAATTCCGGGGGAAGCGTTACACCCGTTTGGTACGTCGTTGGCGGTGATGCCCAGGAAAGATTCCTCACATATTCCATCTGGCTGATGCCAAGGTTTGTGGCCTTGCTGCGCGCCTGCGCCGTATTGAATCCCAGCACGCCGCTGCTCACCGCCGTCAGCAGCATCGTCATCGTCACGCCCACAACGCCAACCGCCACGATGTTGCCCGCCGTCATGAACCCTGCCTGGCCCTTGTGCGTTTGTCTTTTCATGATGATGCCTGCAATCCTGAATACAGATCGAACATCGGCAGAAGGACGGCCATCGCGATGATGACGGTGGTCACGCCCATCACGATCGTGATGGCCGGTTCGATGAACGTCGTCAGCGTGCCCATCCGATCCTCGAACTCCCGCTCATAGAACTCCGCCATCATCCCAAGGTTGCGCTCGAGGGAGCCGCTCTCCTCGCCTGTCTTCACCATCTGCACGTAAAGTGACGGCACAAAGAGAACTTGGCTCATGGCATGCGCCAGGCTTTCGCCCTCCACCACACGCTGGCGCGTGCTGCTGATCCCCTCTTGGAATATCTTGTTCGACGCCGAATCGCGCGAAAGGGCCAGGCACTCAGGGAGCGGCAACCCCGCCGCAAGCAAGAGCGACATCGTGCGGCTGAAACGCGCCAGGTTCTGCTGAACGGTCAGCCGCCCTAACTCTGGCGCATTGATGATCAACTTATGGATATTCCGCCTGCCCGCCGGCTGCTTCCTATACCACGCGAACGCGATTGCCCCGCCGATGGCCCCCAGCACGCCGGGTATCTTCCATGTGCTCGCGATCTCGCCGATCGTCATGATAACCCTGGTAAGCAGCGGCAGGTTTGAGTTGAACTGCTTCAGCATATCCGTGAGTGTTGGGAGGACGACGGTCACAAGGATGCCGATCACGATGATCCCCACCACGACAACGATCGAAGGATACGTCAGCGCCTTCTTCATCTGCTGCGCCATAGCGATCTCGCGCTGCAAGTAGATCCCCAGGTGGGCAAGCACCGTTTCCAAGCTGCCTGAGCGCTCGCCCGCTTGAACCATCCGCACATAGACTAGCGGGAAAACCTTCTCATGCTTCTCCATCGCGTCGCTGAGTGACACGCCCGACCGCAGGTCGGTGATGACTGCATCCAGCACGGTGCGGAATGCAGGGTTGCGCGCCTGGTCCCGCAGCAACTGGATGCCCGTCAGCAGTGGCGTGCCGGAGTTCAGAAATGTCCCAAGCTGTTGTGAAAAGAGCACTAACTCTTTACGGTTCACCTTCGTCGCGCGCGGCTTCAGGCCCTCGAAGAACTTGGACTTCAACACCGGCTTGAGCGAGATGACTTTCATCCCGGAGCGAAGCAGCGACTCCTCCGCCAGGCGGTCGTTTCCGGCTTCGATAGCGCCCTGAATCAGCTTTGTGCCGTGCTCTAATGCTAAATAGCGGTACTGCATAGGCTTACTTCATCGCAAAGACATTGCGGACCGCCTCGGTCGGCGTGGTGATGCCCTGCGCGGCTTTGATCAACCCGTCGCGCAGGAGCGCATGCATCCCTTCCTTCATCGCCTGGCGCGTGATCGCCCCAGGCTCCGGGTTGTTCAGGATGAGGCGGCGGATGCTTTCCGACATCGCCATGACCTCGAAGATACCCGTTCGTCCCCGGTAGCCCGAATTCGCGCAGTACTGGCAGCCTGTTCCGCGGAGAAAGTGCGTCTTCGCCTCGCCCATCTCGCGCTCGTAGGTGAGCCGCTCCTCCACCGAGGCTTCCCGCTCCACCGCGCACGTTGGACAGACCCTTCGCACCATCCGCTGGGCGACGACACCGATAAGCGCCGAGGCGATAAGGAACGGGTCCACGCCCAAGTTGATAAGTCGGTAGACCACGCCCTCTGCATCGTTCGCATGGATGGAAGAGAGCACCAAGTGCCCCGTAAGCGCCGCCTGAATCGCCGTCCGCGCCGTGTCCTGGTCGCGGATCTCGCCCACCAGGATGACGTCCGGGTCGTGGCGCATCAGCGCCCGCAGGCCGTCGGCAAAGTGCAGGTTCGCCTTCGCATTCACCTGTATCTGATTGATATCCACGAACTTGTATTCGACCGGGTCCTCGATCGTCACGATGTTACGCCCCTTGTGGTCCATCGCATTCAGCGAGGCGTACAGCGTCGTCGTCTTGCCTGAGCCCGTCGGGCCGCTCACCAGCAGCATCCCGTGCGCCGACCGCAGCATCGTTTGGTAGCGAGCCAGGATATCCGGCAAGAAGCCGAGGTCCGGCAGATTGATGAGCGTGTTCGACTTATCGAGAAGGCGCATCACCGCCCGTTCGCCATAGGCCGTCTCGATGGTCGCAACGCGGATATCCATCTCTTTGCCGGGAGACGACCAGGAGAACTGTCCATCCTGAGGCAATCGCCGCTCCGCGATATTCATCCTAGAGAGGATCTTGATGCGCGAGACCAGCGGCGCGTGGATGCCGATGGGCAGCGAGACCACTTCGTGCAGCACGCCATCGATGCGATAGCGGATGCGCAGGCGGTCCGGCTGCGGCTCGATGTGGATATCGGACGCCCTGTCCCGCGCCGCCTGCAGCAACAGCAGTTCCAATGTGCGCACAACAGGCGTCTGCTGCAGC
>CAMAVV010000182.1 GCA_945861815.1 Thermoflexus hugenholtzii JAD2 | reverse complement strand
TGACCCTGTCGTCGTAGTATTTCACGCCTTCAGGCGAAGCGGGGTTTGGCAGGATCGCATCGGTGTCGCCGGCATACTCGGGGATGAAGCGCCCAGGGGAGCTGGGGTACGACCAGATGCTATCGCCCGCCTGGATGCCGATAAGCGCTACGCCGCCCTTCGAGCGCTCTTCGAGATAGCGCAGATAGCGCACCGGCTGCATGGGCCGGTTGTGGGCCGTCATCATCAGCCGGTTGCGCAGGGAGAGCGTTCCGAGCTGGATGGGTTCAAAGAGATGCGGAAAGGAGGCCATTCCTCTTCTTCCTCAGCGGCTCACTTTTTCTTTATCGTCTTTGGAAGGGGAACGATCTTTACGAGTTCCACTTCGTTGCCGTCCGGGTCTTCTACGCCTGAGACGATGAGGCCATGATTGTTGTTATACGGCTCATGGGAGAGCTTCACGCCGGCCTTTTTGCACTTGGCCAGCATGGTATCGAGATCTTTCACAAAGACGGTGAGATAGCGGATGCCGGTTGCGCCGCGGATACCGCCAGGAGGCGCTTTGACCTTGGGCGGGTCATCGAACTGTAGTAACTTCACGAGGGTTTTGCCGCATCGCATGCGGTGCATGAGGCCGGCTGTTGTGCGGCGGTCTTCCTCGTGAGTCATCCCAAGGATATCACGATAGAAGTGAAGCATCTTCTCGCGGTTTACAGTGACGATGCCGATATCGATTGCATCTGCGGCCCACTTCGTCGCCATCTGTCTTTCCCTCATTCCTGCTTTTTAGACTTGCTCTTAGGATGTGCGCGATTCGTTGCAGCTTCCAAACGTGGAACGGAGGCCCTGATACATCAGGGCCTCCGTTGATTCCTCATCAGACGTTTGCTGGGAGGATCATCTATCCAGCCATACGTTCTCAAGGCGTTTATCGGGCACATCGGCGGCCAGAGCAAAGCCGGGGTAGTTCTTCACAAACCCAAGCCATGCGTGAGCCTTTTGGCCTGAGCCCATGACGATGTACCAGGCCTTATCGATCATGATTTCTCGCTCAAGCTCTTTCACCAAGGCGATGCGGCGGGCCTGATCGAGTGTGGTATTGATCTGGTCCAGTCTCGTATCGATCGTTGGGTCGGCAAAGCCAGACCAGTTCTGCGGGCCGTTGCTGCGGATCCAGGGCTCCAGAACGGCGGAGGGATCGTCCGAGGTGATGGTCTGCCGGTTCGAGAGGATGGTGAAGTTTTTGTTCGTTCTCAACAGATTGAAGCTGCCGTTGTCGAGGACGCTTACTGTCACGTCAGCGCCGAAGAGCTGGCGCAGGAGGGTCGCGGCGATTTCGCTCTGCTGGTCTGAGGTGGCGACCACGGCAGAGACAACAGTCTTGAGGTCTGCGGCGGTCACACCTGCCTGTTGCAAGAGGCGCTTTGCTTCAGCGATGTCCTGCTGTTTGGTCGCGGGATTAAAGCCCGGCCACGTGCGGATCTCCGCCTCAGGAACAGCGTAGGGCGTTCCGGGGTATGCCCAGCCTCGGTAGATGGGGGCGTTGTTGCCGGTGAAGACGGTTGCAAAGGTCTGGCGGTCGAAGGCCAGGTTGATGGCCTGCCGGACGCGAACATCGTTCCAGGGAGCTTTAGCGGCGTTGAAGGTGAGGTAGGCGTTGGTGAAGCCGGAGATGCCGACGTTCACGCCGGGGATGTCCTTCTTCACCTCATCGGCCGTCTTTCCTGCCAAGCGATCGCCGCCGAAGGGTGAGTTCATGAAGATCTGGCCTGTTCTTAGGGCCGCGTACTCACTCGCGATGTCAGTGATTCGGAACTGCTCGATGGTGTCCATGTAGGGCAGTGTTCTGCCCTGGGCATCTTTCTTGAAGTAGCTGGGGTTGCGAACCTGGGTCAGCTTCGTTCCTGCCGTATATTCCTTGAATATGAAGGGGCCGGAACCGATAACCGTCGCGGACGTTCGCTTCGCAAACTCGGTGGGTGGGATATGGGCGGGATAGAGCACCGAACAGTGAACACCCAGGGAAGGAAGGAACGTCGGGCTGATTCTTGAGAGGGTGAACTTTACCGTGTTGGTATCGACTTTGGAGACGCCGGTGGTGGCGGCGAGGAGTCCTCTGCAGGGCGCCGTTCCAGTGCCGACTTCCGCGGATTTCAGGACGCGGTCGAAGCTGTAAACGACGTCGTCAGCCGTGAGGGGCTTCCCATCGTGCCACTTTGCATCCTTGTTCAGATTGAAGACATACTCTCTTCCATCAGCGCTGATGGTCCAGCTATCGGCGAGGTCTTTCGTGACGCCACCTTCGAGAGAGGAGAGGACGAGCCAGCTGAAGACAGGGAATTGGGACATCCAGTCTGCGCCTGAGAGACGCTTCTGGATGTCCATTTCGCCGAGGTCTCCATAGAGGATCCAGCGGAAGGAGCCACCCGTCTTGATTGCGGGCACGGTTGGAGTCGGCGGGACGGTCGGCCTTGGGGTGGCAGTTGGCGCTGCTGTTGCAGTCGGCGCTGCTGTGGGCTGCGCGGGAGGCTGGGTTGCCTGGGGCGCGGTGGTGGCCGTTGGGCGTGGGGCAGTAGTGGGTGTTGGCGGGGTTTCATCGCCGCCGCATGCCACAAGCACCAATGCAAGCGCCACGAAAATCGAGGCCACCAATATCAATTTTGACGAAATAACTCTCAAGGTATCCTCCTTCAGGTTACGGACGCGGTTTCGCAGTCTGGATTCGTCGACATTTCCACGGGTTTCACTGAGGTCACTATGAATCATTTGTTATATGCTCCATAACTCGTCTTGTCAATACGTGATATTGTTCGCTATCGTGCACGCGCTATGGGAAGATGAGCCCAAAATGCTTGTGTTTTCGCACTGCAAACTTTGCGTAAGATGCTGATGGAGGCAACGGATGAAAAAGAATGGTATGAAGATTATAGATGCCGATGGACATCTCCACGAAGACGCGATGGCCATTGCCGCGCTGCTCCCTTCGCCCTATCGCGAGATGCGCCACCTGGAGCGTCCCAACTTTCCCTATCGCAACCTCTTCCCACCCGTCGACCACTTGCACACGCCCTTCCGCGAGTCTCCCGCGACGCGCTCCGAGCGAGGCAGACTTGACCCGGAGGGATGGCTCCATTTTCTCGACGATGTGGGCATCCACACAACCGTCCTCTACCCCTCAGCAGCCTTGGCGAGCGGGCGCATCACCTTTGTCGATGAAGCGATCGCCGTTTGCAAGGCCTACAACGACTGGCTCGCAGCGAGCTATATGAAGGCGAGCCGCCGCTTCAAAACGGTGGGCATCCTGCCCATGCAGGACCCGGAAGCCGCAGTGAAAGAGCTGCGACGCATCGTGAAAGATTTGGGGATG
Organism: Thermoflexus hugenholtzii JAD2; assembly: GCA_945861815.1. Lineage (GTDB taxonomy): Bacteria > Chloroflexota > Dehalococcoidia > SHYB01 > SHYB01 > VGPF01. The sequence goes on along the minus strand of CAMAVV010000182.1, from coordinate 408 downwards.
CCTGGCGCGATGCTGCCATCCACCGGCCTCAAGGCGCCACTGGGAGCGAAGGAGTATTGGCCGGTCTATGAAGAGGCGAATCGATTGGGATGCGCCCTGGGCATCCACGGCGCGGGGCATAGCGGCATCGGCCTTGATCAGATGAACCAGTTTGCTGCGGTGCACGCGCTAGGCCATCCTCTCGGTGTCACGATCAACTTTGTCAGCCTCTTCTCCAACGGCGTCTTCGACCGCTTCCCCAACGCGCGCTTCGGCTTTCTGGAGGCGGGCATCGGCTGGATGTTCCTTGTCATGGAGCGCCTGACCGCCTCTAATAAGAGCTTCGAGCAGCCAAACGCGCGGGGCCACCTGGTGACGATTCCTAAGGGGAAGACGGCTGCTGAGCACATCCTGAAGCACATGGATGAG
>CAMAVV010000181.1 GCA_945861815.1 Thermoflexus hugenholtzii JAD2 | reverse complement strand
GGACGGCGTGAAGCTCTACCGCTCGCCTGACTTCATCGCCGTCGGCGCGATGGCCGACTGGGCGAAGCGCAAGAAGACGGGCGACAACGTCTACTTCGTCTTCAACCGCCAGGTGAATCCCACGAACCTCTGCGTCCTCTCCTGCAAATTCTGCGACTTCGCCGCCAAGCCGGGCGACAAGCACGCCTACGAACTCTCGATGGACGAGATGCTGGAGTCGCTGCACGAGGATATGACCGAGGTCCACATCGTCGGCGGGCACCACCCGACGTGGCCTTTCGAAAAGTACGTCGAAATCGTCGAGACGATCCACAAGCGATTCCCCAAGATGCAAATCAAGGCCTTCACTGCCGCCGAGTGGGACTACTTCGAGAAGCGGTGGAAGGTGCCGGTAAAAGAGGCGATGCTGCGCATGAAAGAGGTCGGCTTGCAGGCGCTCCCCGGCGGCGGCGCTGAGGTTTTCTCCGACCGGGTCCGCCGCGAGCTTTTCCCCGGCAAGGCGGGCTGGAAGCGGTGGATCGAGATCCACCAGATAGCGCACCGCCTGGGCATCCCTTCGAACTCCACGATGCTCTACGGGCACATCGAGACTATCGAAGAGCGCGTGACGCACATGGACATCCTGCGCAAGGCCCAGGACGAGACAGGCGGCTTCCAGGTCTTCATCCCCCTGGAGTACCAGATCGGCGATACGCACCTGGTGGCGCGGCAGGCTTCGGCCATAGACAACCTGAAAACCATCGCCATCTCACGCCTGATGCTGGACAACTTCAAGCACATCAAGGCCTACTGGGTGATGATGAGCGAAGAGGCCGCCGACATGGCGCTGAACTTTGGCGCGGACGATATGGACGGCACCATCGGAAAGGAGCGCATCGCCCACGCGGCGAAGGCGGCCAGCCCCCTTGGCCTTGTGCGGGAGCACTTGGTGGCGCTCATCAAGGACTCCGGGAAGACACCCGTCGAGCGGGATGCGCTGTACAACACGGTGAAGGTGTATAGCAACTAGGGTCAAGGGACAAGGAGCAGGGAGCAAGTTGGACAATTCAATTGATATGAAGAAATCTAGACCAGTAGGTGAAACTCTAACAATTGATCAATTTTCTCAGGAAATAAAAAATGGCATGACATATATAAGAAAAAGGAGTACTACGAAGGTGCTCTAATCCTCGAAAGAGAAATAATGCAGAAGGCTAAGAATGTGAAACATCTTGAGGTTAAAGATTTGCAATCGATAGCGGAATGGGGTGGTCCGGAAAGAGGAAGACCTGAACGTATCGAGGCGGAGAATAATCCTAACAGTGTTAGAACTGCGACAAAGAAAGCAATTGAGCAGGTCCACAGCCCGGAGAAAAGCTTACGAGAACTTTTAGGACTTAAACAATGGGGACTCACCTACGCAAGCAAAACTCTCAGATTCATCGAGCCTTTAGAGCACGGTGCACTGGACAGTTGGATACGCCTCTCCCTTACTCCCATCCTTTGGGATATCAAAGACGGCAAGAATAATTCGATGATTAGAGGCTACTCAAAATTCTTAGCAGTTTGCAAAGAAATTCAACATACGGCAAATAAGGAAACAAACCCAAGAGGGATAGGGCCTTGGTGGATCGCCGACATCGGAGATGCTCTTTTCGAATTCGCCCGAGCAAACAATTCACTCACGGAAAAATCCGCGTATCAATAAATACCTGCATAAAGAATAACTAGATGCCAATCAACGTCGGACTGATGCCTTATCTGAATAGCGTCGTCTTTTACCAGCGCATGAAGGGCGAGCCCTTTCACCTTGTGCCGCTGGTGCCGACGGCAATGGCGAAGGCCGCCCGCGAAGGAAGTATCGTCGCCGGGCCGGTGCCGCTGTTGGACGCCATCGCCCTGGAGCCTGCGTGGGAGCGCCTTGGGGACTTCTGCATCGCGACCAAGAAGAAGGCCTTTAGCATCTTGCTCTTCTCCTCCGAGCCCATCGAGCAGTTGCAGGGAAAGCGCATCGGCGTGACGGACGAGACGTCGTCATCGGCGCGGCTGCTGCGGGTGCTGCTGCGCAGTCACTGGAAAGTGACGCCTGGGCGTTACGTCGGGCTGAAGGACGAGTCGGAGGCGCACTTGCTCATCGGCGATGCCGCGCTGAGGAGCCGCAAGGGAGTCGCAGGCAGGCCATATATGTACGACCTTGGCGAAGTGTGGCACCAGTGGACGAGCCTCCCCTTCGTCTTTGCCACCTGGGTCGTGAAGAAGGATATGGCGAAGGCGGAGCGCAACGCCACAGACCTTGCCCTGCGGATGGGCATCACGATGGGCACCGAAGGGCTGCCCGACGCGCGCAACGGGCGGCCCGACCTGGGCATGACGCCAGCCGAGGTGCGCGAGTATCTGGAAGGGTTCGACTATGTGCTTGGCCCCGGCGAAAAGAAGGCCATCGAAAAGTTCACAAAGCTGGTTGCGGCGCTGCCGAACGAGGAGGCACTCCATGCGGGACATCATTAAGGCAAAAGTTGAGCGCGGCGAGCGCATCACGACAGAGGAGGGCCTGTGGCTGCTGACCAAGGCCAACCTGCAAGACCTGGCCTCCTTCGCCTCCGTCTGGCGCTACCGCCACAACCCCCAGAACTACGTCACCTTTGTGGTGGACACGAACCTCAACTACACCAACGTCTGCGACGCCTATTGCACCTTTTGCGCCTTCTACCGGGTGAAGGGCGATAAAGAGGCCTACACCTACACCGTCGACGAGATGCTGGTGAAGCTTGGCGAGGCGATGAAGAAGGGCGTGACGACGGTGCTGCTCCAGGGTGGCCTCAACTCCGACCTGCCGCTGGAGTATTACGAAGAGCTGGTGCGCCGCAGCCTCGAGACGTATGCGCCTGCGGGCCTGCACGCCCACTTCTTCTCGGCGCCTGAGATACAGAAGATGGCCCAGGTCTCCGGCCTCCCTCTCCACGACGTCCTCCAGCGCCTCCACAACGCCGGCCTGCGCTCCCTCCCTGGCGGCGGCGCGGAAGTCCTCTCTGACCGGGTGAAGCACAAGGTGAGCCGCCTCTTTCCCAAGGGCAACGTGAAAAGCTGGACCGACGTCCATCGCGAGGCGCACAAGGTGGGCATCCGCTCGACGGCAACGATGATGTACGGGCATATGGACAACGACGAAGACACCATCGAGCACATGGACCACGTCAGGAAGCTGCAAGATGAGACAAAGGGCTTCACGGCCTTTGTGCCCTGGAGCTTCAGCAAAGGCAACAGCGCCCTCTCGAAAAAGGTGAAGGAAGAGGCAGGCCCGACGAAGTACCTGCGGGTTATCGCCACGTCGCGCATCTTCCTCGATAACTTCCAGCACATCCAGGCGTCATGGTTCTCGGAGGGCAAGAAGACAGGGGAAGTGGCGCTGCACTTCGGCGGCGACGACTTTGGCGGCACGCTCTTCGATGAGAACGTGATGCTGGCCTCAGGCTTTTACAACCGCACCACAGTGGAAGAGGTGGTGCAGATGATCCGCGAGGCAGGCTTCAAGCCCGCCCAGCGCACGACGCTCTACGAGATCATCCGACGGTGGGAAGACGAGAGCGCGGCAGCAAAGGCAAAGGTCAAGATACCGGTGCAGGCGGCAGCGAGGGCGGGCAACTAGCCTCTCTTCTCGTCCCTTTTGTCACCCCAAAGCCCTAGAGCCCGCATCCAAGGCCGAAGGGTCTTGGGCAGGTAGTTCCTTCGTCGTCTGTGGAAGAACTCAGGATGACAGTGCCGCCTACAGCCCAAGCTTCAGGATGTCGTAGC
>CAMAVV010000180.1 GCA_945861815.1 Thermoflexus hugenholtzii JAD2 | reverse complement strand
GGTCGACCATGCCGGCGTTCTCGTGGATGACCATGACGGCAGGGTGCGGGCCTGCGGCGCGCGGTCGGGCGAGATAGCCCATAAGCGTCACATCGCCGTTCTTGAATGTTACGGGGCCAGCCTCGATGGCAGGATCGTCGGGACGGACCGTGATGCCGCCTGGGGTCGCGGCAGCGGTGGAGGCTGTAGTTGGCGCGGGTGGGCGCGTGGCAGCCAAGGTGGGTGCCGGCGTCGCAGTAGGAACGAGCGTCGGCGCGGTGGTGCTGGTGGGCAGTGGAGCGCTGGTGGCAGTGGCGGCGGGAGGAAGAGAAGTGGGGGTCGAGACGTCGTCAGAGGTGCAGCCCATGGTGACGGCGAGTGTGACCGCGGCAACGACGCTCCCTGTGAGCAACGTGAGCCGCCGGATGAGTTCTTTGTAGCTGATGTGGCCGTCCTTATGCTCAGCGACCATCTCTTCAGCGATGTAGCGTTGCAGGTAGCCCATTACGCTCTCCCTTTCGCTCGATTGGTGTTCGGCAGAGTATACGCTGGCAGGCAACGAAGGGTTTCACGAAGGAAAAGGAAACATCCAGGCACGGGCGTTTGTGACAGCCGAGGATACGGAGGCGAGAAGTGCTAGCGCGCGCCGCCGGCAACGGCAGGGACGATGCTGACCTCGTCGCCTTCCTTGATGGAGGTTTCGAGGCCTCCCATGAAACGCACGTCCTCGGTGTTCACGTAGATGTTGACGAAGCGGTGCAACTCGCCTGTGGTGTCGACGATGCGCGCCTTGACGCCCGGGTACTGCTTCTCCAGGTTATTGAGCACCTCGCTCAAGGTGCCCCCAGCCACATTCACAACGTCTGCGCCATTCGTGACCCGGCGCAATGGGGTAGGGATTCGTACAACAGCGCCCATGAAACTACTCCTCTATGCCGATCGGCAGTGTCAATTTCCGCAAGATACGCATCAGCCGGCGACGATATCGCCGCCCAGGGGATCAACGCGCACGCCTTTGCTGCGCACCCAATCGAGACCGCGCTTGATGTCCTTTTCGCTTCCCTCAAGCTCCAACACGACCCATCCCTGGACATCGGAAACTTCGGCGCGGCGGATGTTCGTGACGACATCGAAGGTGATACCCAGCAAGTAGATAACCGGCTCTTCGACCTTTTCGGCGGGGAAGGTGAACTTGACCCTAGTCTTCATGACAAGCCTCCGCCAATGATTCTCGTCGTGCCAACATCATACTCACTCGCCCCCTTGATGGGAACTGCTACTTAGATTCCAACGCCTTCTTGAAGGATGCAAGGGTCGGCTGGACGACCAGGGGGCGCACGGTATCTTCGACGACTTCCTGAGTCTTCAAGCCATTGCCGGTCACATAGACAACGGTGAGTTCCTTTGGTTTGATTGCCCCTGAGAGTGCGAGCCGCCTAAGGCCCGAGATGACCACGCCGGCAGCAGTCTCGCCAAAGATGCCCTCGGTCTCCGCCAGGAGCTTGATGCCTTCGATGACTTCGTTATCGGTCACGGCCGTCGCGGTGCCCTTGGAGTCTTTGAGCACCTTGAGCGCATAGTAGCCATCAGCCGGGTTGCCGATTGCCAGCGACTTGGCAATGGTGTTAGGTTTCACCGGCCTCACGTCCATGACGCCTTCGCTGAAGGCGGTCACCACAGGGGAGCAGCCTTGCGGCTGGACCATGTGAACGCGCGTCTGGACCTGGTCGATAAGGCCGATGTCCTTGAACTCGTTGAAGCCCTTCCAGACCTTGGTGAGGAGGGAGCCTGAGGCGACGGGCACGATGACATTGTCGGGGGCGCGCCAGCCGAGTTGTTCGGCGACTTCGTAGCCGAGAGTCTTGCTGCCTTCGGCGTAGAAGGGGCGCACGTTGATGTTGACGAAGGCCCAGTTGAAATTATCGGCGACTTCGCTGCAGAGGCGGTTCACCTCGTCGTAGTTGCCATTCACCGCCACAACCGTCGGCCCGTAGATCGATGCGCCGACGATTTTGACCTTTTCGAGGTCGGCGGGGATGAAGACAAAGGCCTTCATGCCGGCTTTGGCGGCGTGGGCGGCGACACTGCCTGCCAGGTTGCCCGTGGAGGCGCAGGCCAGTGTGTCGAAACCCATCTGGCGCGCGACGGTCGAGGCAACGGCGACGACACGGTCCTTGAAGGAGTAGGTGGGGTTTACACAATCGTTCTTTATGTAAAGGTTCTCAAGACCCAGCATGCGGCCAAGGTTATCGGCCCTCACCAGCGGCGTCATCCCGGCGTGCATATCGATGACGGGGCCATCTTCGACGGGCAAAAGCTCACGATAGCGCCAGAGATTATGCGGGCCGCGCTGGATATGGGCGCGCGTCATCACCTTGCGGATGCCATCGTAGTCGTAAACAACTTCCAGCGGCCCGAAACACCATTCGCAGATGTTGATGGGCTGCTTTTCGTATTCCTTGCCGCACTCGCGGCATTTGAGCGCCTTCGCGAAACCCATCGTATCCTCGCCCTCTCACTGGCCCCGTACAAAAAATAAAGACCGCTTCTTGCGAAGGGTCTTTAGAGGTCTAGGCCAGCGGCCAAGACCTTATCGCTAACACATCATGCAAAAGAAGCGGTGCGCGTCCACGAAAGGAATGATAGCCAACCAGGAGAGGAAATGTCAAGGAAAGGAGAAGGATTCGGCCACTCTAGTCTAAAGAGGGAACAGGGATTTGTTAGGATACGCGGCGAAATGGCATCCACTCGACTCACCATCAAAGCTCAGCCGGGTGCAAGGCGCAACGAGGTCGCGGGTTGGCGCGGTGAGGCGTTGCTGGTGCGCGTGACTGCCCCGCCAGAGGGCGGCAAGGCGAATGAGGCAGTCATCGAAACCCTGGCTGAGGCCTTAGGCATCACCAAGAGCCGCGTCACCCTTGTGCGCGGGGCAACGTCTCGACAGAAGGTCGTGCAGATAGAGGGCTTGGACGCGACGGAGGCGAAGCGACGGCTAGACGCTGGCCGCCACGACGTATGAGAGGGCGATGAGGATGAGGATCGCCACCGTGGGCGTGAGATCGAACATGCCAAGGCGCGGGACGATGCGGCGCAACGGCGCGAGGATAGGCTCGGTCACAACGAAGAGGAAGCGACCGACGGGGCTTTGCTGAGCGTTGGGAAACCAGGACATGAGTGAGCGCCCGACGACGGCAAAGGTAAGAACCAGGATGAGCGCCTGAAGTAATCCGGCCATTGTTTCGTTCATTTGTGTGAACCTTCTCGGAGATCTACAGCTTTTTGGTAGGCGGCAACCACCGCCTCATGCATGAGGGCACGGAAGCCCCCGCCCTCAAGGACACGCAGAGCTTCTGCCGTGGTGCCGCCTGGCGACGCGACCTGCTCGCGCAGGGCCGCCGGCGACTTGCCGGCCTTGGTAGCCATCACACCGCTTCCCAGCACCGTTTGCACGGCGAGCTTGTGCGCCATTTCGCGGGCCATGCCCAGGTAGACGCCGGCATCCGTGATGGCTTCGATGAAGAGGAAGACATAGGCGGGGCCGCTGCCGCTGATGGCAGTGGCAACGTCAACATATTTCTCATCGGCCACGTAGACCTCTTCGCCAAGGGCGGCAAGGATTCCCTTGACCTGGGCCTTGCGCGCCTCGCTCACCTGCGGCGTCGCCGTCCAGGCCGTCATGCCCACGCCGAACTGGCCTGGCGTGTTGGGCATTGAGCGCACGATGGCTTTGTGGCTAAGGCCGCCGGAGATCTGGGCGATAGAGGCGCCTGCGACGATGGAGAGAACGGCCTGACCTTTGGCGACCTTG
>CAMAVV010000179.1 GCA_945861815.1 Thermoflexus hugenholtzii JAD2 | reverse complement strand
AGCACCTCGTTTACTTGCGCCGTTGGAGTCTTTGAGCGAACGCGCCCACCAAACTTCGCCTTAATCATCGACATGGTTGATTCGACGTTACTGCGCTTGTGGTAGTGCTGAAGGAACGTGGGGCGGTTGTAGTTGTAGAAGTGCCACATCTTGCGCCACAGAGGGTCAGGCGTGTTGCCGATGCCATTGGTTCCGGCTTTGAAGGGGATGTAGGAAGTCGCGCCTACGGCGGCGATTGCCTGAAGGTTTCGGCGGCTGGAGTACGCCTTATCAGCCGATACTTCTTGAATCTGGAAGGTTTCAGCCGTCGTATTGACCAACCCAGGAAGGAACGGGGCATCGGCGGTTTCGGTAGGCGTCACTTCAACTGAGGTTACGACGTTCGTTTTCACGCCAGTCATGAGGTGAACCTTGACCCACTTCGCTTCCTTCTTTTCCTTGCCCCATTTGTGGTCGAACCAGCGTTTGTAGACGGAGGAAGTGAAGCCGCTGGAATCTACTGCGAAGTCGGATTCGACAGCCGCTAAGGGCTTGGCGGTTTCCTCAATCAGCGACTTCAGGAGCGGGGTCAATTCGGGAGTGTTCAGGTAGTCGAAGGTCGAGTTGTAGGACACCTTCTTTTCGAGATTCCCTGCTTCCTTTTCCTCAACAATCGTGGACATGTGGCGTCGGGCAGAGATTGTGCTGTAGACCTTCGACGTAGCCGCGAACACCACATCGGAGAGTAGGTGCGCTTTGCGTCCCTTGCCCTCTTGGATGGGCTGTGGGATGCCTTCGCAGAGGTTGTGGAGCAATTCGGAGAAGTGTTCTGCTTCATGTGTCTGGGCTAGGTTGTAGTTGTGCCACGTTTGCCCGTATGTGACGCGCACGGCTTCCGTGTAAGTGGTTGACCCATCAGCCTTGGTTTCGCGCTGTATGACGTACTCGACCGCCCAGATGTGCTTGCAGGGCTGGCGTCGCTCCTCGAAGTCGGGGCAAGTGCAGAACTTCACCCCATCTACCTTGACCACGTAGGAGCCTTTGCCGGAGGAGGATGGAACCTTCCAGCCCATCGGCACTTGCTCAATCTTTGTCATCGCCGCTATTGCCATGCCCCGCTCTTGTCGTGCGTCCATCTGCTCACCCCTCTTATTTAGTCTACCTAGTAGGTAGAGTGTAACAGGGGTGTATTGACATGTCAATACTTTAGGTCTACCATTTTGGTAGAGTCTTTTGGAGGTGTCGGAATGGCTAAAAAGCCAGAACCAGGGAAAGCCTTCATGCTGGTGAATCGATGTGAGCAATGCGGCCATAGTTGGATGCCCCGCTCTCAGGAGCGTCCCGCTCTTTGCCCTAGTTGCAAGTCTTTGCGCTGGGATAAGCCTGGGCAATCGCCAAATATGGGCGCACATTAGCATCTATCTCCCTGGTGGCGTTGGAAAGCCTATCCTAGCTTGTGTTGGTGCGGGTGGCGGGTGGTTGAAGGCTCTCAGAATCTTATCAATGCACAAAATGCCGCCATCCCTCACGCGATGTATCCGACCAAGCAACTCATTTTTCGTAAGACCCTCAAAGTACAAAGTGGACTCGATAATTATTTGGCTAAAGTTCGGCTGGATGTTGTACTGCAATCCTAGGTAAAGTAGCCCCTCGCGAACATCAAAGAGAAGGTTGTTTCTATCCTGGACTTCCATCTGAGCGATTTGCTCTGTCTGCGTTTGCTCTAACGCTAATCCCATTTGAATGACAATGCCGTCTTTGGATGTGGCGAGCATCCCGAGTGCCATCGGCCTGCCTTGTTTGTCTCGCGCCGTCAGCTACCACTTGGCGTTAGGGATTGTTTGCCTGCCTATCTGCCATCCTTCATCTTGCAACCAGCCTTGAATCCGGTCTCGTAACGTCATCGCAAAGTCTTTATCCTCGTGTGCCATCGACATAGCCAGTTCCTCCAATGATAAAATCTGGCTCATCTTACACCTGACCGCAAGACTCGCCTGACATTGCCTCTAGGATTTCTCGGGCAAGCCTTCGACCTGTCGGGCAATTCCGACTTGTCGGGCAAAGCCCATCGAGGGAGAGGGGAGAAGCGCGTTCGTAGCGTCAGGGCCAATTCTGGAGCGATGCCCTTGTGAGGAGAGGAACAAGATTTGGGTTAGGGATAGAGCGCGACTTGCTCCAGGCCCATCGTCTCAGGAAGGCCGAGCATCAGGTTCATATTCTGCACCGCTGCGCCTGCCGCGCCCTTCACCAGGTTGTCTATTGCGCTGATGACGATGATGCGGCCTGTGCGCTCATCCAGCGTGGGATAGACCATGCAGTCGTTGTTGCCCAGGGTGTACTTGGTGTGGGGCGGTGTCGCCATGACCTTCACAAAGGGCGCATCGCGGTAGAAGTCCTTGTAGACCTCCATCAGCGCGCCCTTGCCGCCAGCGCCGAGCTTGCCGTTCTTCACTGTGGCGTAGCACGTGCTGAGGATGCCCCGCGTCATGGGGATTAGGTGCGGGATGAAGGTCACGTTGTACTTCTGCGATGCGTCCACAGCTTGCAGTTCCTGGGTGATTTCCGGCAGGTGGCGATGGCCGTCCAGCCCATAGGCTGAGACGTCCTCGTTCACTTCGGAGAAGTGCGTGGTGAGGGCGAGGGTGCGACCTGCGCCGGAGACGCCGGACTTGCTGTCGACGATAACGTCGCCCGCGATGAGTCCAGCCTTTGCGGCAGGGGCGAGGGCGAGAATTGCGCCCGTCGGATAGCAGCCGGGATTTGCCAGGAGCTTGGTCTTCTGGACATCTTTTTTGTGCAGCTCCGGCAAGCCATAGACGGCCTCGCCGAGGCGTTGCGGCTCCGGATGCTCCACCTTGTACCACTTCGTATATTCCGTCGCGCTCTTGAGGCGGAAGTCGGCGCTCATATCGATGACGGGGAGGCCTTTGCGGATATAGGGGAGGCACTTGGCAGCGCTGTCCTTGTGATTGAGGGCGGAGAAGACAACATCAACGTCGCCAAGCTCTTCCGTGATGGTCAGGTCAACGCCGGAGAGGTGAGGAAAGAAGTCGCCAAGCTTTTGCCCGGCGGCGCTGCGCCCGGTGACGGAGGCCAGCTTCACGCCAGGATGACGGCAAAGGATACGCGCCAGCTCGACTCCAGCGTAGCCAGTGACGTTGATGATTCCTACTCGCTTCATGACCTTCTCCTAATAGTCCGCGCTTTCCGTTTCTTGTTCTCTGCTCCTGGAACCTTGACCCCTACTTTGGGGCAGCGATGCTCCAGCACACACGTGCCGCACAGGGGTTTTCGAGCATCGCAGACGCGGCGGCCGTGGGTGATGAGGTACATATGAAATGGTAGCACTTCTTGGGGCTGGAGCATCGCCTCAAGGACGTCGTGGGACTGCTCCACCGTGACCGTGGGCTTGTAGAGGCCCAAGCGCTTGGCGACGCGATAGATGTGGGTGTCCACGGGAAGGGCAGGCATCTGAAGGGCGAAGAGGAGGACACAGCCGACGGTCTTTGGGCCGACGCCGGGAAGAGCGCGCAGCCAAGCCTTCGCCTCCTCCAGGGGCATCTCGCCAAGGAACGAAAGGTCATAGCCGCCGGCCTTTTGCTTGACGAGGCGCAGCACTTGCTGGATGCGCGGCGCTTTTTGCCGGGCAAGGCCGCCCTGCCGTATCGCATCTATGATCTCCGCCGTCTTCGCACTGGCGATGTCGTCCCACGTCTTGAAGCGCGCGCGCAGTTTCTCGTAGGCGGGGACGGAGTTCGTATCGGAGGTGTGCTGGGAGAGGATGGTGTAGACCAGCTCGGCAGTGGCGTCCCACCGGCGCGGCGGCGTCGGCGGACCGTACTCCGGCGCAAGGCGTTTGATGA
>CAMAVV010000178.1 GCA_945861815.1 Thermoflexus hugenholtzii JAD2 | reverse complement strand
GACCTTCGCGCAACTTTTCCTGTTCCGCCTCACGCCAACTCCTCCATGGATGGCTATGCCGTCCAGGCCGCCGACATCAAAGAGGCCAGCGACCACAAGAAGGCCATGCTGAAGGTGATTGGCGAATTAGCCGCCGGCCACGTCCCCTCGCAAACGGTGACCCCAGGCGCAGCAATCCGCATCATGACTGGCGCACTCATTCCCTCCGGTGCCGATACTGTCGTCCCCTTCGAAGAGACCGACGAGCTTGAACGCGCCAAACACGGCGAGGGCGCGCGCAAAGAAATCGGCATCCTCGCCCACCTGCCCAAGGGCGCGAATATCCGCTACGCAGGCGAGGATATAGAAAAGGGCGAAGTCGTCCTGCAAAAGGGCGTCGTCCTGCGCGCCGCCGAGCTCGGCGTCATCGCCTCCCTCGGTCATCCGACGGTGCGCGTCATCCGCCGTCCCGTCGTCGCCATCCTCGCCACCGGCGACGAGCTCGCCGACCCATCCGAGCCCCTCGCGCCTGGAAAGATATACAACAGCAACAGCTACTCCATCGCCGCCTCCGTCCTTCGCTATGGCGGCATCCCCAAGCTCCTCGGCATCGCCCGCGACAACCTTCCGGATCTCGAAACGAAGATCCGCCAAGGCCTCACCGCCGATATGCTCGTCACCACCGCCGGCGTCTCCCGCGGCGACTACGACATCGTAAAAGACGTCCTGATGAAACAGGGCGAGATCGCCTTCTGGACCGTGCGCATGCGCCCTGCAAAGCCCCTCGCCTTTGGCGCCCTCACCGCCCGCGCGCCCGATGGCCGCGAGCGCAAGGTCCCCCACCTTGGCCTGCCGGGGAACCCCGTCAGCTCCCTCGTCGCCTTCGAACAGTTCGGGCGCGCCGCCATCCTCAAGATGATGGGCAAGGCCAATCTCGCCAAGCCCACCGTCAAGGCCGTGCTGGAAGACCCCATCGAGAACACCGACGACCGCCGCGTATACGCCCGCGTCCACGTCGCCAAGCGCAACGGCGTCTACTACGCGCGCCTCACCGGCTCCCAAAGCTCAGGCGTCCTCACCTCCATGGCGAAGGCCAACGGCCTTGCCATCTGTCCCGAAGGCGTCCCCGTCATGCCCGCAGGCGCGACCGTGGACGTGCAGATGCTCGACTGGACCGAAGAACAAGGATAGCTTTCGCAAAACGATACTCGAGGTGCAACATGGCTGAGAAGACCGCTGAAAATACGTCCGTCGAAGCGACATCCAAATATCACATCGATGAGGCCTGGTTCAAGAAACACGGGCGCTCCCTTGAAGCGATGATTGAGATTCGCGCCGCCGACATGGACGGCGCAGACAAGAGCGCGAAGAAGAGAAAAAAGGGCGCAGTCACCATGGCCGACCTCAGCAAGCTCGAAGGCTTCGTCACCGCCGAGCTTCCCCTCTTGGAGGCCGTCTTCCGTCTCCTCCTCATCCACGAGAACAAGCCCATGAACGGCGAGGAGATCAGCCAGGAGCTCCAGGAGCGCGGCATCGGCATCCGCGACGCCCGTGTCGTGAAGCCGTCCCTCCTCGCCCGTATCCTCGACGGCGACTTCCACTACGGCATCAAGCGCGTGGAGTGATGGGTATCTGGCGATAGCGATGGACCATCCGTTCTGCCTCTACGTGATAATCTGACTTGCCAAGCTGGCGCGCAATGGTTATCCCAGAGCCGTCCGGGGTTTCAGGCAAACTGAACATACATCCCGATGTTTGTCAGTGGTGACACGTTCCTCTGCGGTCAGACAAGTGTCACAAGCAGCATGAGGAGCCTGTGATGGATTTCGGTTTATTCACATGGTTCAACCCGCTGCCTGGCAAGTCCTATGCCGAATCCTTCGATTGGGGCTTCAAGGAAGTCGAGACGGCAGAGGCCATGGGTTGGGACGTGGTCTGGCTGCCGCAACAGCGTTTCTCAGGGTCATTGATCCTCAGCTCGTCCCCCTTTGTTATGGCCACGGCTCTTGCCGCGCGCACGAAACGCATCAAGATCGGGCTGGCGATCCACACGCTGTGGCTCAACACTGGGAAGTCGGAAGACCCTCGAGTCGCCCGTTATTCGGCCCTGTGGCCGACGGACCCTCTCGAGACGGCAGAGGCTGCGGCAACGATAGACCAGGTGAGCCGCGGGCGGTTCATCTATGGGGCGGGTGGGTACACCGGGGGAGATCCGCAGCGTCAACGCAATTTGTATGAATTCCTTGATGTGATGAAGCTCGCATGGCGAGAGGGAGCATTCCCCGGATTTGAAGGCGAGTTCTATCACCATCCCCCGAATCCGGGCGTCGCGCCGAAGCCGTACGCCGGACAGATCCCGATCTCCGTGGCGGCAGACAGCCAGAAGAGTTTCCCAGCTATCGGGAGCAAGGGATACCAGATGCTCATCGGGGCGGGGACGTCACATAATCCGCGCGGGGAATCAGCCATGATCGAAGACGTGAAAAAGTACAGGGACGCCTGGAAGGCGGCGGGGAATCCTGGAGAGCCGTACATCACGGTGCGCATCCCTGCCCACGTCGCGGAAACCAAGGAGCGGGCGATGCGAGATGTAGAGGAGACTATGAAGCTTGCCTGGGAGAGGTCCTTGAACAAGACGTTGCCGCAAGCGGCCCCAGGAACCCCCAGCGCTCAATCGGCCGCGCGGATGAATCTCTTCGGGACGGCTGAAGAGGCGGTGGAGCGGATCCACCGGATCAAGGAGGAAATGGGAGCGGCGGAGATCATGTTCGAGACCAACTACTGGGGACAGATTCCAACCGAGAGAGTGCTGAACTCGATGCAGCTCATCACCGAGAAGGTCATCCCCAAATTCAAATGATACGTAGTCGAGGCGCTAAGAAGAGAAACGGCCCGAGACTTTTCATCGCGGGGCACGACGATAAAGGCGATTCTATCTGGGCGTCAGCCAAGGAGTTGGATCTTGCGCCGCTAGCAGAGGGCATCAAAACTCAACCCCTGTGGCAGATTTCAAAGGTCCCGGTTCCCATGGACGAGGACGGGTCCGTCACCCCTAGGACATTGTGGCCGGCGAACGGGCTCAACTTCCGCTATGTAATCTTTCCACCGCAGTCGCGGAAGGCCTCCTCGGCCGGCGATGCTCCACGCGCGGGAGTGCATGAGACAGATACCGTCGACCTCATCGTCATGGTCGCTGGAGAGCTCTGTGTGGGGCTCGAGGGAACCAAGAAGGAGGTCGCGTTGCGGTCTGGGGACATCCTCATTCAGCGCGGCACAACTCACTACTGGCATAACAAGAGCAAAAGCCCGGCGATCTTCGCAGTTGTCATCGTGGATTCCACACGAACGGCCAAGACACCTCGCACCAAATCGGGGGCCCGCTCAACTGCCGTCGGGATGCCGGCGCCGCATTCCGCCCCGTAAGGGAAACCCGCCCTCGAGACAGCGAAGCTGGGCTGTCAATTCTGCCCATCTGTGCAATCTGTTTCATCTGTGGTTTAATTCTCCCCTCCCCCCATGAACCCCGTCAACCTCCTCGACTTCGAAGACCTCGCCCGCGCCAAGATGCCCCAGGGCGACTTCGACTTCGTCGCCGGCGGCGCAACCGACGAAATCACCCTTCGCCGCAGCCGCGCCGTCTTCGATTCCATCGCCCTTCGCCCAAAGCGCATGGTCAACATCGCCGCCCGCGACCTCTCGACCACGGTCCTCGGCAAGCGCGTCGCCCTCCCCATCATGTTCGCGCCGACAGGCGGCCATCGCCTTGTCCATGAGGAGGGAGAAGTCGCCACCGCACGCGTCGCCGGGGAGCTTGGCATCGCCATGGCCCTCAGCATCGGCGCGACTCGCTCCCTGGAAGATGTGGCAAAGGCCGCCCGGGGGCCGTTGTGGTTCCAGCACTA
>CAMAVV010000177.1 GCA_945861815.1 Thermoflexus hugenholtzii JAD2 | reverse complement strand
GAGAGGAGAGGGTGACTCCCCCTACTTCGCCGCTCTCTTGTCACCCTGAACACTTCTGAATTATTATTCAGAAAGTGAAGGGTCTACTCTTTCTTCATCTCCCTCCCTCACCCCTTCCTTCTCAGGGAAGGGGCCGGGGGTTAGGTCATTTCGCCGCCGCGTCGAACTCAGCCTTGAAATATCGATAGCCCGACTTGATCGGGTTGTCCGCCAGATGCCCGTGGGCGCACAGCGACGACTTCATCGTGTCGCCGATAACCAGCGCCGACGCCAACTCCTTCTTCTTCCCTTTGCCGTGGGCCATCCGCTCAAGCACATCCGCCACCTGGCGCGTGCCGGCGCGGCATGGGAAGCACTTCCCGCAAGACTCCTCGGCGTTGAACTCCGCTAACGTCGCCGTTAGCTCCACGACGGAGACCGTCTCGTCGCCGACGATGATGCCGCCGGAGCCGAACATCGCTCCGGCCGCCACCATACCGTCGAAGTCGATCTGCATATCCAGAGCGGAGGCAGGCAGGAAGCCGCCGAGGGGCCCGCCCGTCTGGAGGAACTTCAGCTTCTTGCCGTTTGGCACGCCGCCGCCGATCTGCTCGATAACCTGGCGCAGCGTGAGGCCGAAGGGCACTTCATAGAGGCCGGGGCGCGCGATGTGCCCCGAGAGGCAGACCAGCGCCGTCCCCTTGCTCTTGGCCGTGCCGATGCCGGCGAACCAGTCACCGCCCTTCATCACGATGTCGGGCGCGTAGGCATAGGTCTTCACATTGTTGATGTTGGTCGGCTTCTGCCAGAGGCCCGCCGCCGCAGGAAAGGGCGGCTTGTAGCGCGGCATCGCCCGCTTCCCTTCGATGGCCTCCATCAGCGCCGTCTCTTCGCCCGCCACATACGAGTCGCCGGTGAAGGCGAGCTCGATATCGAAGTCGAAGCCGGAGCCGAGGATGTTTTTCCCCAGGAGGCCCAGCTTGTAGCACTCTTCGATGGCATGCTGGATGCGCCCTATAGGCAAGTCCCACCCGATGCGGATAAAGACGAAACCCCTGCCGCCGCTCGCCTTGCATGCGTAGCCGCCAAGGATCATTCCTTCGAGCACGCGATGCGGGTCGCTCTCCAGGAGATGCTTATCGTTGAATGCGCCGGAGTCGCCCTCTTCGCCGTTGCAGAGGAGGTACTTGGGTGAGACGGTAGAGGTCGCGAGGAAGCGCCACTTGGTGCCCGCCGGGAAGGCCGCGCCGCCGCGCCCCCGCAGGTTCGACTTCTCGATCTGGGCCAGGACGTCGTCCGCCTTCATCTGCGTCAGCGCTTTGTTCAGCGCCGCGTAGCCGCCACGGGCGATGTAGTGCCAGATATTGGTCGGGTCGATGATGCCGCAGTTCACCGTCGCGACTCGATTTTGCAGCGTGAACTCGGGCCGCTCGAAAACGCTGGGTAGTCCCGTCCCGTCGAGCTTCCCTATCGCGCCGAAGAACATCTCCTGGGGAACTTTGCCCCCGGCGATGTATTCGTCAACGATGCGCGAGGCATTCTGCGGGGTGACGTTCTTGAAGAAGACGCGCGGCTGGCCTGGCTTGATGACGCTCACCAGCACTTCGGCATAATCGGGGCCAAGGCCGCCGGCGATATGAAAGTCGGCCTGGATGCCCTTCGCCTGCGCCAGCTTTTTCAGCGCATCGAGGACATCGGGCGCGCCTGCCGCCTGGCCGTGGATGCCATAGCCGACGAAGACCTGCGGGCGCGCGGGGTTCTCGACGGCCTGCCAGGCGGCGTCGGCCTTTTGCTTCAGTGCGGCGTAGCTTTCAGCCATCTTAGGCGCCCGCCTTGCCGTTCTTCATCTTGTTCAACTCTTCGGAGAGCTTCTGCTGATTGAGGCGTCCCATGAGCTTGCCGTCGAGCTTGCCCACAGGGGCCAGGGCGCACGCGCCGCCGCACTCCAGGCCGCGCAAGGTGTATTGCTTATCAGCCGTCGTCGTCCCGAACTTCGTTCCGGCGAACTCCTCAGCCTGCTTCATGAGGCTCTTGGAGTGAAAGAGCTCGCAGGAGGGGCCCCAGCATAACTCTATCTGGTGTTTGCCCGGCGGCTCGAAGCGGAACTGGGTGTAGAAGGTCGCGACGCCGAAGACGTCGTTGACGGACGAGTTGGTGTATTCGGCGACTGCGGCGATGGAGTCCTTCGGCAGGTAGCCAAGGGCCTCCTGCACCCAGATAAGCGACGACAGCATCGTGACGGTCCGGCCGATCTTTTTCTGGCCGTCCAGTATTTCCTTGTACTTGGCGTCCATATCTTTAGAAAAGAAGGCCCCACAGGGCGATTGTGAACTTTCGCACTAACGCGGGAATGCTAGCACAAAGCCCACAGCCGTTCAAGGAGTGGCAACACCCTTCCATGAACGCAACGCACGCTCGCCGCCTCTTCCTCCTCCGCCATCCCACTATTGACATCCGTAGCTACTCTGCATAGTATTGTCTTGTAAGCCTTCGCCAGGACAAACAGCCGGGGAGATGGACCGATACGTTGGGGTGTGCTCGTTACCTGCGAGCAGCCTCGACAACGTCGGGACGCCTCCCCTTTTGTTTGGCCGTTACGCGGACGGCCCTCGACGGTGGACGTGGGGAACGGGACTTAGGGATAAACCCAGGAGGGACGGACAGGATGAGGAGCGGACAGATCGAGTGCGCAGCTGGCCGGCCATGGAGCGTCACCCTAGGAATGACGCTTCTTCGCCTCTTGCTGCTCCTCGACCCTCGCTCCTTGCTCCTCTTCACCGGCCTTCCGGTAAACCCACCCCAGAACCCACAGACCCCGCCGAGGCGGCGTCACCCCCCTGCGCAAGCGCTACACCCTCCTCCGCCCCCTTTGGAGGAAGGCACTACGAACACAATGACACCTTGCCTCTCAGGTTCACAATCGAGGTTCGGCGACGCTGCAAGGGCGGATCACCTCCGGCCCAAGGCCGGTTCCGTCCTCGTCTTTGTCCTGACGCGCACCAGAGTAAACCCGGTTCGTCTTGAATTGAGACATCCATGCTATCCACGTATACCGTTTCTTGAAGTTGGCCGCCACGTTCCGGACCGAGATAGGTGACGGGATGTAGCACAGCACGGCAGCGCGTCGCCCTCGGGTGGCCGACGTTGTCAATATGACGATAAAATAGAGTCCATCAATTTTCGGGATGTAGCGCAGCACGGCAGCGCGTCGCCCTCGGGTGGCGAAGGCCCCGGGTTCGAATCCCGGCATCCCGACCACGACAATTAACGAAGACCGCCAGAAATTGGCGGTCTTCTTATTTGTTTCATCAATGGTATCCCTACGACGCGATGAATATGCGCCATTCTTCGTCAACGACTGCTTCCCGTAGGAATAACACTCGACTATACTGGCGCCGAATAAGGGATTGCATTTTCAAGTGCTCCAAAAACCTCGTACGAATCACCTTCAGTCGAGGTTCGAATTTGTGGCCGCTCCAAAGTGCCTTGTTATTACTCGGGGCCTTCCCCAAGGGTTTGGAAAAGCGGTATGGACAAAGCAGTGACGCGGACTTGGCGCTTGTCTTTAAATTGAGGGAGGGACAGTATGGGGTTTGATGTCGACCAAGCTGCGTATGTTCAGTTGCGTGATTTGGTGGCGGAACGAACGGTCAGCTTTGTATTCTGGGTTGGAGCAGGCTTAAGTCAGCCCCTGGGCATCCCCGGTTGGGCTGGACTCAAAACTTCTCTTGTTAGTGCGCTTCGAAAGAATGTTGTGCCCCAGTTGAGATTTGGACAGGTTGTTTCGTGTTTTTTACGATCCATTCTGCATAAAATTCGGCCGGTGACTGCATCCCTAGGGCGCTGTGCGGCGCCTGGTGATTGTAGTGCTCGATCCATCCGGGTATCTGCCGTTCGGTCATCTC
>CAMAVV010000176.1 GCA_945861815.1 Thermoflexus hugenholtzii JAD2 | reverse complement strand
AGAATCCTTCCGCATGCGGAAGGATTCTTTTTGCCTCCCGGAACCTGCCCACCCCGCTACAAGTCCCGGATCACACCCACAACTCTCCCCAGAATCTCAAGGTTGTTTCTATCGACGTAGATCGGCTTCATCGTCGAGTTTGCAGGCTGTAGACGCACGCGCCCGTCCTCCGGGTAATATTTCTTCAGCGTCGTCTCTTTCTCGTCCTTCAGCCAGGCCACCACCATATCGCCCCTGTCCGCCGACTTTTGGAAGTGGATCAGCACGGTATCGCCATCGTTGATAAGGGCGTCGATCATAGACGTGCCCTTGACGCGGAGAGCGTAGACCTCGTCCTTCCCGCGCACCATCGCCTCCGGCACCTCCACCGTCTCCTCGTGCGCCGACCTCCAAGTGTCGGCCTCCGGCACTGGGATAGGCGCGCCGGCGGCGATTGCCCCTAACAGCGGCACGGCGAGGATGCCTGGGCGTTGAGGCGGCCCAGCCTTTGCGCCAAGCGTGATGCCTCGCGCCACCTCAGCCGCGCGGCGGAGAAAGCCTCCGCGCTCCAGCAGGCCAAGGTTGTAGTCCACAACAGAGGTTGAGCTTATCTTGCAGGCGCCTTGGATATCGCGAACTGAGGGCGGGAAGCCCTTCTTCTCGATAAAGCCCTGCACATATTTCAAGATGGCCTTCTGTTTAGGTGAAAGCTCTTTCATCTACTGCTCCTTCGTCGCACGTCGATGGTTTGAAGGGAAGGTAGAGATTCTGGAACCCGGAAGACGATATTCGAATCCCCACCTCCTGAGTTCCATGACCCTTCTCTCGAACGTTCGTTCTGTCTAGCAGAATAGAACAGACGTTCCGCATATGTCAACGGGCTCTTGTCACAAAAAGAGACGCCCCGGTGACGGGGCGTCTCTGCATCAAACGATTCTATGTGGCGGAACTAATTCTTCGAGGCCCCAACCTTGCCGATATTCAACTTGTGCATGAGGCGCGACTTGCGGCGCGCGGCATTGTTCGGGTGGATGATGCCCTTTTTGGCAGCGCGGTCTAGCGCGCGCAGCGCCTGCTCAACAGCGGTGCCGGCGGCGTTCAGATCCTTATCCGTGATGAAGCGCTCCGCCTTGTGGACAAAGTTCTTCAGGCCGGATTCAACGGCCTTGTTGCGCGCTCGGTGCTTGATCGCCTGCTTCGCGGCCTTTTCTGCGGAGGACTGCCGGGTGGCCGCTGGGGCTGCCGTCGCGCCTGGTGCGCCTGCGGGCGCTCCGGCTGCGGGGGCAGCCGCCTTTGGGGCAGCTGCCTTCGGCGCTTCAGCCTTGGCTTCAACCGCTTTCGCGGGCGCCTCTTTTTTTGCTTCTGCTTCTTTTGCTTTGGTTTCTTCGGCCAAGGAAGTAGCTCCTAGAGAGAATACGTGGGGCGACTGCTATTGTACGGCTTTAGGGGGGAATCGGCAACCGATTCAGCAGCCAGCGGTCTCCCTTGCCACAGATAGTCCGACTCAGACGTTTCAGTCTTTCTAGTGGATATATCTCTGCGGCCCTACCCGCTCCTTACCACCTTCACCACGCCCTTCACGTGCTCCAATCGCGAGAGGAGCTTGCTCAACTGCGACGCGCCCGTCGTCTCCAGCGTCAGCACCTCCGTCACCATCCCTCGCTTTGAATGCAGGTTGGCGACGTTTACGATGTTCACCTTCTCGGCGGAGACGACGGCGGTGATATCGTGCAGCAGGCCGATGCGGTCCAGCGCCTCGATGGAGACCGTGGAGGTATAGGCCTTGCCCGGCATGCCCCATGAGACCTCTATGAAGCGCTCCGGCTCATTCACACCCCCAAGGTGGCGACACCCACGGCGGTGGACCGTGACCCCCCGCGCCCGGGTGATAAAGCCGACGATCTTATCGCCGGGCACCGGGTGACAGCACTGGGCCAGCCGCGTGAGCATATTGCTTTGGCCCATCACCTTCACCGAATCGCCAACGCCTTCTTTCTCGATGTGCAGAGGGCCAGGCCCGGTTGCGGGAGCGGAGGGTATCGGCGGCTCTTCGTGGTCTAACAGATTGGTGGCAAGTTGATTCGTCGAGAGCGCGCCGGAGCCGATGTTTGTCAGCATATCGTCAACATTGGTGAAGCCCAGGACCGCGGCGGCAGCCTCCTCCGAGATGCCGATCTGCAAGCGCCGCGTCTCGCGCTCGAGGATCGCCCGTCCCTGCTCGATATTCTCGCCCCGGGCGCGCTTGCGAAACCAGATGCGTATCTTGTCCCGCGCGCCTGCCGTTTTGACAAAGGCCAGGTCGGGATTCAGCCAGTCGAGGCTGGGGCCTTTGGGGCCCTTCGCCGGGACGACTTCGATGGTGTCTCCGTTGCGCAAAGGCGTGTCCAGGGAAACCATCGCGCCGTTGACCTTCGCGCCTATGCACCGGTGGCCCAGCTCCGTGTGGATGCGATAGGCAAAGTCGATAGGCGTCGCGCCAAATGGCAGTTCGATCACCTGGCCCTTGGGCGTATAGACAAAGACCTGGTCCTGAAAGATATCGGATTTGACCGTCTCCACGAACTCTTCCGCGCCCTTGCCCTCCTGATGGAAGTCCAGAAGCTGGCGCAGCCACTTCATCTTCTCCTCAAAGCGCCCGTCGCCATGGCCGCCCTCTTTGTAGCGCCAGTGCGCCGCGACGCCGTACTCCGCCACATCGTGCATGCGAGAGGTGCGTATCTGTATCTCGAAGGGAGTCATCTGCGGGCCCAAGAGGGCCGTGTGCAGCGATTGGTACATATTTTCCCGCGGGTTCGCGATATAGTCGTCGAACTCCCCTGAGATGGGACGCCACAGGCTGTGGACGAGTCCCAGCACCTGATAGCACGTCGCGATGTCGTCTACGATAACGCGCAGGGCGAAGAGGTCGAAGATGCGATTGAAATCCTTGCCCTCGGCCGCGTAGCGTTGCATCTTTTGGTGGATGCTGAAGATATGCTTCGCCCGGCCGGAGACGTCCGCCTTGATCCCTGCCTTGTCCAGCTCTTTGGCAAACGCCTCTTTGACCTGGGTGATAAAGTCTTCGCGCTGGGAGCGCGTTTGCGCCAGCATCCGTGCGACCTCTTCGTACTTCTCGCCCTCCAGCGCTTGGAAGGCCAGGTCCTCCAGCTGCCACTTGAGGCTGGCGATGCCGAGGCGGTGCGCCAGGGGCGCGTAGACGTCCAGCGTCTCCTGCGCGATGCGCTTCTGCTTCTCCGGCGTGAGTGCGCTCAGCGTGCGCATGTTGTGGAGCCGATCGGCGAGCTTGATGAGGATGACGCGCACATCTTCGGCCATCGCCACCAGCATCTTGCGCAGGTTCTCCGCCTGTACCTTCGGCTCCCCTTGGCGGACGGCCGTCGGCCCTAGCGTCTCGGTGGCGGTGTGCGCCTCGATCTTGCTCAGCTTCGTCACGCCCTCTACCAGCTTGCTCACGTCGTCCCCAAAGCGCTGGTCGATCTCTTGGCGGGAGACGTGGCAGTCTTCGATAACGTCGTGGAGGAGAGCGGCGGTTACTGCGCCTGCATCCTGCTTCAAGTCCGCAAGAAGGATAGCGACGTTCAGCGGATGTTCGATGTACGGGACGCCGGAGGCGCGCGTCTGACCCTTGTGGCACTGCTCGGCGAAGAGATAGGCCTCCTGCAGGGCATTCGACTTGTCAGGAGGAAGATAGGCATTCGCCTTGTCAAGCAGCGTCTGGAGGGTGGCTGTCATAGGTTGCCACAGTGACGGATTCCGACTCTTCCCCCAAGTATAGCCCCCTGGAAAATCCTGGGCAAACAGCCGCGGCACGCTTCCGTTGACGCTGGTGCGCCCCTGGCCTACAATTGGGCTTCCCACTGCTCCAGGGAGGAACCACGCCAACAGTGCACGTGCATACCCACAGCAAACGCTCA
>CAMAVV010000175.1 GCA_945861815.1 Thermoflexus hugenholtzii JAD2 | reverse complement strand
CATCGGCGATGGGGAGATGGATAAGTACTTCGCCAAACAGGCGGGCTTTGACTTCCACTTCGTCCACGATCTACCGGGAGACGAAGGCGAACTGCACTCATGGATTACAGAGTTGCAGAAGAGTCTGAAGCGAAACCTGGGTATCTAGCCGGCCTTCTTGGGCCGAAGCACGACTGTATCGCCCCGCTTTACTCCCAGGCGCTTTGCCGCGCTCCCGTTGCGGACAGCAACCTCCAGATAGCCACTGCTGCCCCAAAGCGCTAAGAGACTTCCCCCCTCGGCATATATCTTGCTGAGCCCAACTATCGCCTTGCCACCTACACCTATGCTTATGTCACCTTTGATGTGGTTTTGTGTGACATTTGTGATTAGGTTGCCAAAGGTGTCCACGTGGATGACGGTCCCAAGCACCGAGCCGTCTTTCTCTCTGCGAGGCGAAGCTAAAGACAGCGTCACGATCCGCGAAACGTGCTTGCCTAGCCCCTGAATCGCCAACCCTTGCGCGCAGTAGGCAGCGGCTGGGGCAAAGATGTCGCGGCCGTGGAAAACGTCGCTGATGCGCTTGAGGCGATAGCGCGGGTTCGTGATTTCATAAGCCTTTGCCCCTGGTGGAAGCGCTCCGCCAAGGGCAAGGGTCAAGAGGCCGTTGTCAGGGGCGAGAAAGGTGTGTCCCTTGTGGGAGACGGCAATAGCCTTGCGCTTTGTGCCAACGCCAGGGTCCACAACGGCGAGGTGAATCGTGCCCCTAGGAAAGTAGCGCCACGCCGTAGCGAGAAGATATGCGCCGTGAAGGATGTCCTGCGGCGGCACTTGGTGGGAAAGATCGACGATGCGGGCGCTGGGAGCGATGGAGAGGATGACGCCCTTGACGGAGGCAACATAGGAGTCAGCGAGGCCGAAGTCGGTGGTGAGGGTAATAATCGGCGTCATGGCCGACCAGCCTAGACGATGCGAGCGCTGACGATGGAGATGGCGAGGAAGACGACAACGATGAGAATCGTCGCCCTGAAGAGGGTCTGCTCGAAGCCTCTCCTAGTGCGATAGGCCCCGCCGCTGCCGCCGCCAAAGAAGCCGCCGCCGGTGCCCTTCACCTGCAAGATGAAGAGGATGACGAGGAAGGCGGAAAGGGCAATCTGGATGTAGTTAAAGGCGGTTTGCATGGGTAACCTGTCTATTATAGCGGGTTAGGGTGTTTTCATCTTGTCCAGGTGCTGCTTCAGAAGTTCCTGGACGATGTTGGGGTTCGCGCGGCCCTTGGAGGACTTCATCACCTGGCCGACGAGGAATTTCACCGCCGTCTCCTTACCGCTCATGTAGTCCTTGACCGCCTGTGGATTCGCAGCAACGGCTTGTTCGATAAGCGGCGTCATCTCGCCAGCGCTGGATATCTGCGTCTTCCCTTGCTCCTTCACCAACTGGGCAGGGCTCTTCCCCATCTTGAAGGCAGCTTCGAAGACCTCCTTGGCGACGACCTGGTTCACGGTCTTCGTCTCGACCAAGTCAACGACCTCAGAGACGTGCTCAGGGCGCATCTTCACCTTCGGGTCGTCTATCTCGATGTTCTCGGCGTTGAGGAGGCGTGACATCTCGCCAAGGACCCAGTTCGCGACGGCCTTGGCCCTGGCCTTCACATCGCCGCCTGGCTTAAGCTTCACCGTCGTCTCAAAGAAACCGGCCATGGCCTTGCTGTTGGTGAGGAGGCGGGCATCGTATTCGGAGAGGCCATAGTCGGACATATAGCGGTCGCGGCGAGCATCGGGCAGCTCAGCCATGCGCGCCTTGATGAGGGCGATCCACTCGCGGTCGATGTGCAGGGGCGGCAAGTCAGGCTCGGGGAAGAAGCGATAGTCGTGAGCCTGTTCTTTGCTGCGCTGGCTTATTGTTGCGCCCTTCGCCTCGTTCCAGCCCCGAGTCTCCCGGACGACGCGCCCGCCGGAATCGAGCACTTGGGACTGGCGCTCCACTTCGAAGAGAAGAGCTCGATAGACGGCGCGGAAGCTGTTCATGTTCTTCACTTCGACCTTGCTATCCGGCAGCTTGGTCGAGCCCTTGTGGCGGATGCTGACGTTGGCGTCGCAGCGGAAGCTGCCTTCCTCCATGTTGCCTGTGCCCACGCCCAGGTACTGGACGATGGTGCGAAGTTTCGTGAGATAAAGGCGCGCCTCTTCGGCTGAGCGGATATCGGGCTCACCGACGATCTCCATAAGGGGCGCGCCGGACCTGTTGAGATCGACAAGGCTATAGGTCTCACCCGAAGGATCGATCTTGTGAGTGAGCTTGGCGGTGTCCTCTTCCAGATGGACGCGCGTGATGCCGATGCGGCGCTTTTGGCCGTCGACGTCTACGTCGATCCAGCCATTGCTGGAGATGGGAAGGTCGTACTGCGATATCTGATAGCCCTTCACGAGGTCAGGATAGGGGTAGTTCTTGCGGTCGAACTTGGCATGCTCGTTGATCGTGCAATTGAGGGCCAGGCCAGTGAGTATCGTCGCCTCGACGGCGGCTTTGTTCATGACGGGGAGGACGCCAGGCATGCCCATGCAGACGGGGCAGACGCGAGTGTTTGGCCCTGCCGCCTGGTAATCGGCGGCGCAGCCGCAGAACATCTTGCTCTTGGTGAGCACCTGGGCGTGCACTTCAAGGCCAATGACGGCCTCGTATTCAACTTTGGTCTTGGTAGTCATGGGTGTTGCTTCTCGTGAGAACAGATGGTGATTATATCAGGCGCAAGGGTGAAGAAACAAGAAACAGAAGCGCGGGGTAGTGTATCAGTTTGAATCCCTAATCTGGCCTTCCGAACAGTTTTTTTGCGAGACAAGTGACCAGAAGCAAAAGCCCAGCGACAAACGACCCCAGGCCAACAATCAGCAAGGCTAGACCCAAATACACAAGGGTCAGACTCAGGACTGGACGGTTCCCGAACGCACCCAAAAAAAGTAAAGGTGCCGCGAAGAACCATGCTATAACTCCGATGAAAAAGAGAACGAGAACTACCACCGCCACCTCTCCAGACTCTACGCTGCCTTGTCGAGCAGCGCGATTAATTCTCTCCTATCCCAGACGTGGTCAGTTAGTCCAGCAGCCATAGCCTAGTGGCGGCAAACTTCTGAGGCAGTTATGTCACCCACTGTCGCAATCACACATCTAGGCTGCAAGCTCAACCAGGCAGAGGTGGAGAGCCTCACCCGGCAATTCGCCTTCGCTGGGTACATGATCGTGGATGCGGAAGAGCCTGCCGACGTGTTCATCCTCAATAGCTGCACCGTCACCAGCCTTGCTGACCGAAAATCGCGCCAACTGCATCGTGCGCGTGCAGACGAGGAGCGCTCGCAACCTTGCGAACCAAAGCACACCGGCCAGAATAGTCGCCGCCAGGGCTGACGGCCTGTGGGCAGAGCTAAAAAGCAGTACCTAGGCTAAGAGCTGCTCATTAGGGATGCCCGCAGAGGCGTGTATCTGCACTATCTTCCATTTGCCAGCCTCTTTGTGCAGGACGGCGCTCCAGCGCGGCTGGAAGATTTTGCCGTTTGGCAATGTGATTGACGGGTTGGCGATGCCCCAGGCAACAGAGCCTTCTTTATAGGCCTCCACCTTGCCGACCTTCACTTTGATCTTGCCACCCATCGATTTCGCCTCATCGCTCAAGAACTGCGCCGCCGTCTTGCCGCGATACCACTCCTTGGGGTCGGTGCCGACAAGAAGGGTGGACGGCGCGCGAGAGACGTTCGCGAGGGCATATGCCCCGTCTCCCTTCTCCGCAGCTTTGAACCAACCGGCAATGATGTCCGCGATCTCTTTTGACTTCTCCATGAGTTCTCTCCCAGGGTATTTGTGAAGCGGGATTCTAGCAAAGGAACGGACAGCGGCGCAAATGGAATCACTGCCGGGTGGACAGC
>CAMAVV010000174.1 GCA_945861815.1 Thermoflexus hugenholtzii JAD2 | reverse complement strand
GAGCGAGTGTCTCGAAGAAGTGGCGCACCAGGTCGGTGATGAGGTCGCCGACCTCATGGACGGTGAAGTTCGCCTCGAAGTAGGAGTAGCCGCGCCCGCTGATATCCAAGGCCACGGTTGCCAGCGCTTCATCGAGGGGAACAGAGGCGCTCGCCATGCGCGAGATGCCTTTCTTATCGCCAAGGGCCTTGTTGATGGCCTGTCCAAGGGCAATCGCGACATCCTCCACCAGGTGGTGGCCGTCCGGGTCCATGTGCACCGAAGCCTTCAGCTTAAGGTCGAAGGCGGCGTGGCGCGCAAGCTGCGACATCATGTGGTCGAGCATGACGCGGCCCGTTGCGACCTCGTGCTTCCCATTCCCGTCGAGGTCGATCTCCAGGGAGATAGATGTCTCGCCGGTCTTGCGGACGATCTTCGCCGTGCGTCTCTTTGTCTTAGTCTTGGCAGCCATTATTGATAGTCCTCCCAGGCGCGGAGCGCCCAGATAAGCGCGTCGGTATCCTGCGGCAGGCCGACGCTGATGCGGATGCAGTCCTTGAGCTTTGGCGTATCGAAGTATCGCAGGAAGATGCCTTGCTTGCGTAGGTCGTCGCGCATCTTCTTCGGGTTTCGGTCGATGACTTTGCAGAGGATGAAGTTCGACTCAGTGGGCACTGGGGTCATGAAGTCGAGGTTCTGGAGTATGACGAAGAGGCGATCGCGCTCATCGAGGATCTTCTTCACCGTGCCTTTGAGGTAGTCGATGTCTTTCAGCGACTCGAGGACGGCGACCTGCGCTGCCACGCTGACGTTGTACGGGGGTTTGATGGCCATGAGCCGCTGGACGATGGCGGGCGACATGATGCCATAGCCGACGCGGAGGCCAGCCAGGCCTGCCCACTTGCTGAAGGTGCGCAGCACAACCAGGTTCTGGTGCTTCGCCACCAGGTCTGCCATTGTTGCGCCGCTGAACTCGTAGTAGGCCTCGTCTACCACCACGATCGCGTCTGTTTTGAGGAGGCGCGCGATGTCGTCGCGGGGGGTGAGCGTACCTGTCGGGTTGTTTGGGTTGGCGATAAAGATGAGCTTGGTGTTGTTCTCGACTGCTTCCAGCCCGTCCTCAACATCAATCGTGTAGTCGTCGCGGCGAGGGATGTTGATGGCTCGCCCACCGCAGACAGCGGCATTGACGGAATACATGCCGAAGGTGGGTGTGAAGTTCAGCACGGTGTCGCCAGGGTCGAGGAAGAGGCGCATGAGCAGGTCTATCAGCTCGTCGCTGCCTGCGCCCGCGAGGACGTACTTCGAGTCAACGCCAGCGTAGGCGGCGATAGCCGTGCGCAGTTCGCGCTGGTCAGGGTCAGGGTAGATGTTGTAGCCCTGATAGACGCGGAGGGCCTCCTGGACGCGTGGCGAGCAGCCATACGGATTCTCGTTGCCGTCGAGCTTGATGAGGCGGCCGTCGGGCTGTTTGCCATCGGTGGGGAGCGCGCCAGGCAAGACGATAGGCTGATACGTCTCCAGCTTACGCAGGTCTTTGCGCACCAAGGTTTCGATGCCCTTGCGCGCCGGTTTCACCTGGGGTTTCGCCGCAGATTTTCTTGAAGTCTTACGCATCAGGTATCCGCTATTTGAGCGTTGTCTCTAACAGGGACTGCAGATAGACAAAGGGTTGGAGGATCGAAGGCTTCCACTGAGTCGCCTCTTGAATGAAGCCCCCTTTATTCGCCTGTTGCGGCCTCCACAGTTTATCTTTGACGGGCAGCGTAAGCCAGTTCAGGAAGTCGCCCGTTTTTGTGTCCATCGGCCAGGTGAACCGAGTCAAGAAGTCATCCCGAACCTTTTGCCCGTGAGAGTGGTCAAACTGGGAAGGGAACGGCGTGACTGCCCGTACATCTGCCCCCTCCACTTCAACAGACCAATAGATCGGGATAAGCCCATTCGGATATTCTTTCGTTACCGTATAGGTCCACTTTCCAAGGAGTTCCCTCGCGGAGATTTCCCCAGGAAGCGAACCTTCGCTTATCGAGTCGTGACTTGCCTCCCATACCGCCATTAAATAAACATTGGTGTGCCTGCGGCCGTCCTTGTTGCTCTTGAACTCCCATACCTGGCCCATATCACCCCCCAATCTGCGCTGCCAAGGAGTCTTCTGCCAAAGGCAGCGCCTACATCCGTAATTCCGCTGACCTCGCGTGGGCGGTCAGCCCTTCCGCTTTCGCGATGAGGGCCGCATCTTCTGCCAGGGCCCTTGCCTGCCCGGGTTTGAGGCCGATGACGCTTGTCACGCGCACAAAGTCGTGGAGGCCGACGGCGGAGCCGAAGCGCGCGGTGCCCATCGTCGGCATGACGTGGCTGGGGCCTGCGTTGTAATCGCCTAGCACCTCAGGCGAACCTTCGCCCAGGAAGATGCCGCCGGCGTTGCGAACGTACTGCGCCTGCTCACGGGCGTCGCGCACCACCAGGCAGAGGTGCTCAGGAGCAAAGTCGTTCGCCAGCTCGATGGCCTCCCGCACGTCCTTCACGATAGCGATGATACCGCGATTCTTGACCGATTCGGCGGCGATGGCCCTTCGTTCCAAGGTTTTCACCTGGCGCGAAACCTCTTGAGCGACGGCCTTCGCCACCTTCTCGGACGTGGTGATGAGGACGGGAGTCGCCATAGCGTCGTGTTCAGCCTGGGCGAGGAGGTCGGCGGCGACCAGTTCAGCCTTCGCCGTGTCGTCGGCGATGATGAGCGTCTCCGTCGGCCCGTGGAGGCCGTCGATGCCTACCGTGCCAAAGAGCCTGCGCTTTGCGGCAGTCACAAAGATGTTTCCAGGCCCCACGATCTTATCGACGGCTCTTACGCTCTTTGTTCCGAGAGCCAGCGCCGCAATCGCCTGAGCGCCGCCTATCTTATAGACAATATCGACGTTTGCCACTTTAGCTGCCGCCAAGATGACAGGCATGACGCTGCCATCCTTAGCCGGGGGGGTAGCGATGACGACGGACTTTACCCCGGCGACGCGCGCTGGAACGGCGGTGTGCAGCACCGTTGATGGATAAACGGCGCTGCCTCCAGGGACATACATCGCGACGGAGGCGATGGGCTGTATCTGCTGGCCTAGGCCTGTTGCTTCGTCGAACCAGCTGACGGGCAGGGCTGACTGGTGAAATTCCCGGATGCGATCGGCGGCGCGTTCCAGCGCGGCGAGAAGCGCCTTGTCCGTCTTGGCGACTGCCTTCTCTATCTCCCTTTTGCTCACCACCAGGGAATCGAGGGAGACGCCATCGATGCGCTTGGTGTAGTCGCGAAGGGCTGTATCGCCTTTGGCGCGCACATCCTCGATGATGCGTGCGACAGCCTCCTCAACAGTGAGCGCCGTGCCGAAGATCTGCTTGAGGCGCGCCGTGACGGCAGGAGGAAGCGCAGTCGATTGCAGAGAAGGGCGGCGCAAGGCTATGCGAGCCTGTGCAACGCCGCGAACGGTCTTCAATGAACCTGCCCTGCCTTGAGATAGCGGTTCGCCGTCTCGACAAAGCTGGCCATTGCCGTTTCGCGAAAGGAGGCGATCTCGCTATCCGGGATGTGGGCGCGCACCTTTTCCAGCATCTCCGGAATCTTGTCCATCACCTGTTCGGTCTCATCGGCAGAGGCGTTTGGGCGAAGGCGCTTCACCATGCCAGCGAACTTCTGCCAGGGAAGCTCGCGGCCTGCCCGGTCGATGACGATCTCCTGCCACTCGCGCAGGACGGCGTCATCGATAAAGCCAACGTCAACGCCCTGCCACGCGCCTTTGATGCTTTCCAGCGCGCCTTCCAAGTCCTCAATGCTCTCCCGCTCCGTCCTATCGAGGTGGAACTGCATGATGCGGTCGAGGACAAGGACCATGGGGTCGCTTCCCAGCTTGGAGCCTTTGCTAAAGTGCTGCCGCCAGACCTGGCATATCCAGCCTTCATC
>CAMAVV010000173.1 GCA_945861815.1 Thermoflexus hugenholtzii JAD2 | reverse complement strand
CGGCACGGTGAACTGGGTCACCCAGGCATCATTCCAGCCGCCCCTGGTCGCCGTCGGCGTCAAGGGCGACTCCTCGACTCATGCACACATCAAGGAGTCGGGCGTCTTTGCCATCAACGTCATCGGCAAAGAACAAGTCAACATGGCCTTTACCTTCTTCAAAACGCAAAAGCCCCAGGGCGACACCATCGGCGGCGAGAAGTTCGAGAAGGGCAAAGGCACCGGCTGCGCCCTCCTTGTGAACTCTCCCTCCTGGTGGGAGTGCACGGTCGTCGGCGAGCTGGCCAAGGGCGACCACACCGTCTTCCTCGGTCAAGTCGTCGAAGCAGGCGTCCGCCGCGAAGACCAGACCATCCTCATGCGCGATCACAAGTTGAACTACGGCGGCTAACTGTAGACTCGTACGCTCAGATCACTAGCCATTGTTATTCCCGAAATCGGGGAGGGGTAAAACCCTCCCCTTTTCTTTTGCCCGTATGATTCGCCCCAAGACTCCGGCCAGAGGTGTGCAATGGATAACATCGACTATCGCAAAGAGGGTCACGTGGCCGTCATCATCCTCAATCGCCCTGAAAAGTTGAACGCGCTCCATCCCACCATGGCGCGCGCCCTCGCCGACCAGATGGCCGACTATATGGTGCTTCAGTGGTCTGCCGAGCTGATGAAGACAGAGGACTACAAAGAGGCGCTGAACGCCTTTTTGGAGAAGCGCGCGCCGAAATATCAGGGGCGTTAAACAGGCTCCGACGGACCCGAAGGCCTGTCGCCGCCCTGCGGTGGCGGTGATTGCCCCGGCTGCGGCGGCGATGCCGGCCCAGGCCCTCCCCCGCCTCTGCGACCACGGAAACGCCGTCGGCGAGTGCCTCCTCCGCCTGGGCCTGCGGCAGGAGGTGGAGCGCTGGGCGGGGCTTGTGGCAACGGCTTTCTCGCCGTTACCCACAGCTCGTAGAAAAAATCCCGGTCAAAGGGGTGGCGGTCGTCCGCCGTGTGCGCCAAATCAGACGAAAGGTTAGTCGGGAATGCTGCAATCTCGACGTGCTTCCCCGCATCCTTCACCTTTTGCACAGCGTAGCTGAAGTCGCCATCGCCGCTCACGAGGATACCGACGTCATACCGGTCCTCCCAAGCGAGCTGCAGCAGGTCAGTCGCAAGCATGATATCGACGCCCTTTTCGACGAGCTGATCACCCCGGTATTTGCTTGTCCCAAGCCGCACCTCTAAACGGGGCACGGCATAGAGGCTCGCAAGAAACTTCTGCTGGTCCTGGTAGGCCGGACCGCGCCGCTCCGGGTCTTGGAGGATGTTGTAGTAATAGGCCCGGTGGAGGTGGCGTCCCTTGGTCAGCTTCGCGATAAAGGCGGCAAAATCGAGGTCGGCGCGGTTGCAGTTCTCTTCAAGGCTGTGATAAAGGTTGCTGCCGTCGATGAATATACAAACTCGTTCCCTGGTATCCAACAGATGCGCTCCCATCATAAAAATAGCGAACTTACAGATATAAGCTAACGAAAGCCATGATAGCACGTTTCTTCTGTATGAGAGGCCCCTAGCCGGGGTTTGTTAACGTTCCTTTCATTGACGATTATCCGGAGAGGAGCGTATCATGTGCTCGGTGTAGCTGCGTGGCTATAACAGGACTGGAGGGTCGCGATGAGAATCGGCTGGGTGGAAGGCCTTGTCATCTTCGGCATCTTGATCTTCCTCTTTGGCGCAACAAAGTTGCCCGCTATGGGCCGCGCGATCGGCCAAAGCATCAAAGAGTTTAAGAAGGGCGTGCGTGACGCTGACTCCGACGAAAAGTCGGAAAAACCCGCCCCGGCGACCGCCAAGATCAATAACGACGATAGCAAGAAGATCGTTCAGCACTAACGCGTAGACATAGTAGTCCTGTCCGTAACGAACCCCTCTGGATGATCCAGAGGGGTTCGTTTTTTACTCCATCACTATGTCGTCGGTATCGCCTTGCCCCGCCACGCGAAACGCGAGAACCAGATGCCCACTTCGTAAAGTACGATGAACGGCCCCGCGACAAGTGCCTGGTTGATCGGGTCAAAGGTCGGCGTGATGATTGCCCCCAGCACCACCGCGATGACGATCCAGGCTCTGCGAAAGCCTGTGTAAAATTTGGGTGTCGTGATGCCAAACAGCGAAAGGAAATACATCACGAACGGCAGCTCGAACGAGACGCCCATCCAAAACATCAGCGCTACGACTAAGTTGATGTAGCTGTCGGCCGTTGGCAGCGCCGTGAATCCCGCGTCTTCTCCGAAATTGAGCAGGAACCGAATGCTTGGGGAAACGACGATGAAATACGCAAAGGTGGCGCCGGCCGCAAAGGCCAGACCTAACGCGAATGGTGCGAGATACAGGTACATCCTCTGTGTGCGGCCCAAAGCTGGGGCCAAGAACCGTATCCCCTGATAGGCAAAGACCGGAAGCGCGGCGACCAGTCCGGCGTAGAGGACAACCCGCAATACAGTCTCGGTGCCCCCAGTAACTGTGGTGAAGTAGAGCTCTGGGTTACCTCCCGCTTCACGAAGGATACTGATAAGGTCTTTCCGGAAAAAGAAGGCTACGGCCGCGCCGGCGATGAGCGCCCCTGCGCAAATCATCAGCCGACGGCGAAGCTCGGCTAGGTGGCCGATGAGAGACATCTCGTGGTCAGGCATTGCGCATCCCGTCAGTGCCCGTCAGCGCCACGGCTCTGCTGGCCCTTGTCTGTACTGTCTGCCGCTGCCTTCGTGCGGCTTTCCGGCTCAGTATCGAAATTGAACGTCAGGTCGAAGTCAGGCGAGGGCGGTAGATCCATTGACTTCCGCACGCTCTCTCCGACGCCCTTCGCCCCCTGCGTCACATCCTTCGTCTCATCCTCCAGCGCGTGCTTCGCCTCGTTTACCGTGCGGCGTGCCTTCCCGATAAACTCGCCAAGTTTGCCACTGTACATGGGCAACTTATCTGGGCCGACCACGACCAAAAAGACGATCGCGATCAGCAGAAATTCCAGCGGGCCTATCCCAAGAAAATCCAAGGGGGTACCTCAGGTGGGGTACCCCCAGGATAGCACAGCGTGCCCGAATCTTCGACTTAGAGGCCGAAGCGCTTCCAGAAAGATTTATGTTGATGGCCGCTATCGTCCATCTGCCCATGCATCGGTTGCTCCAGGGGTGGGACAGCCTGCGAGACGGGCTGTCGGATGGGCGTTGGCGGCTCGACCGTAGGAGGCGCAGCGGCCGTCATAGGTTCGCTTTCCACGCGAGCGGCGATCAGCGGGGCGGTATGCTCGGCGGCAGCAGGGGTCATCATCGGGGCCACGGCCACTGGCACATCGGGCATCGCCGCTGGCACCATAGCGATCGGCGCAGACTCGCGCATCGTCGAGCCGCCGTCCCAGTCCTGCATCGCATGGATAACGTTTGCAAGCCCTCTGCCGCGCTCGGTGAGGGTATATTCCACACGCACAGGCACCTCGGCGTACACCTTCCGGGTGATGATGCCTTCGCTCTCGAGCTCCTTGAGCCGCTGTGAGAGCACTTTGTCATTGATGCGCCCGATGTCGT
This sequence comes from Thermoflexus hugenholtzii JAD2, assembly GCA_945861815.1. Classification (GTDB taxonomy): domain Bacteria; phylum Chloroflexota; class Dehalococcoidia; order SHYB01; family SHYB01; genus VGPF01. The sequence continues at coordinate 403 of CAMAVV010000173.1, read as the reverse complement.
TTAGCAGCTCCCGGAAGCGCCGGGGGCCGTTCATAAGGTCCTTTACGATGAGAGCCGACCACCTTTTGCCCAGAAGATCAAATGAGTTTTCTCTCGGTTTCGCTACCATGTCGCCCTCCTTAGGTTTTATACCGTTTCTTCACCAAATCTAGACTGTGTTTAGAATACTGTACAACACTTACTTCCGCCAAGCAAGGGGGTTCGGGATAGCTGGCGACAGATTCCTGGAGAGAACCTGTCGATGTAGGCAAAACTTCATCAGAGGACAGGACTGTGCGCTTTCAGGGAAAACCTAGCTGCTAAACCCTCCGAAACCTGAACCCAACGGCTTTTCGTTATACTTATCAGCACGCTTCCCGAGAAACCCTTATGCGCCTTGCACACCTACCCTCAAAAGCCCTCT
>CAMAVV010000172.1 GCA_945861815.1 Thermoflexus hugenholtzii JAD2 | reverse complement strand
ACGGTCGAATACGGGACCGAGAAGTACGATACAAAGGCCACTGTTCTCACTGGCGCCATGCGCGACGAGATCTATGGCAAGCAGGCGAAGCTCTACCCCCAGTTCGCCGAGTACGAAACGAAGACGACGCGCAAGATCTCCGTTATCGCCCTCGACCCAGTCAAGTAACGCGGCAAGCGGCCATCGCGATCGTGGAAGCAAGTGAGCGGGAGTGGCGCCGTTCGCTTTACACTCCCTGAAACTTAAAGCAAACTTCCTCTTGCGCTCCCATCGAGACAGCCGATGTAGAATAGGCGCGAGGAGATAGCCATTCCCAAAACACCGCTGCAGACCAAATCGCCCAGAGAGCGCGCCATCGTGGGCGGAGTCGAAGTCAAGGGGCAGCGGGCCAACCTGCCGCTGGAGGACTCCCTCCAGGAGCTTCGAGAGCTGGCGCGCACCGCGGGAGCAGAGGTCGTTGGGGAAGTGGCACAGCGCGTCGATAGGCCGACGCCGACCTACTTCGGCAAAGGCAAGCTCGGTGAACTGGCCGAACTCTCCCAGCAGCGCAAAGCCGGCACCGTCATCCTCGATGACGAGCTCACGCCCTCCCAGCAGCGCGAGCTAGAGCGCTTCCTCAAGCTCAAGGTCATCGACCGTGCGGCCCTCATCATCGACATATTCGCCGGGCGCGCCCGCACACGAGAGGGGCGCTTGCAGGTAGAACTGGCCCAGCACGAGTACCTGCTGCCGCGCCTGGCAGGCCAATGGTCGCACTTGGAGCGTCTCGGCGGCGGCATCGGCACCAGGGGCCCCGGCGAAACGCAGATAGAGACGGACCGCCGCCTCATCCGCAATCGCATCCAGAAGCTGAAGGAAGAGATCGAAGAGGTGCGCACACACCGGGCGCTGCACCGCCAGCGGCGCAAGGAGCAGGGCTTCCCCATCGTCTCCCTCGTCGGCTATACCAACGCCGGGAAGAGCACACTCTTCAACACCATCGGCCGAGCCGACGTCTTTGTGCAGGACCAGGTCTTCGCCACCCTGGATCCCGTGACTCGCAAGGCGCGCCTGCCCTCGGGCCGCGACTTCCTCTTGAGCGACACCGTCGGCTTCATCAACAAGCTGCCGCCTGCCTTGGTCGCCGCTTTCCGCGCCACCCTGGAGGAGTTGGAAGAGGCCGACGTGCTGGTGCATGTGGTGGATGTGACACATCCCAACGCACAGGAACAGGCCAACGTCGTGGAGCAGACGCTGCAGGAAATGAACCTGGGGAAGAAGCCCATCATCGTTGCCCTCAACAAGGTAGACCGCATCCTCTGGGAAGCGAAGTCCGAGTCGGAGATGCAGCGTGAGCTTAAGCCCTTGCGGGAGAAGCTGGGCCAGCCGGAACAGCCGACGGCCTATGTCTCAGCGATCAAGGGCTGGGGCACCAAAGAACTGTTGGGAATGGTCGAAGCGCAACTGGACCGTCCGGTCATCATCCGGCCACTGGCGTCATCCCCCACAAAAGCCGCCTGGTAGCGAGCTGCACGCCTTAGTTCCCCTTCATCGCTATCACCGGATAGACGTCGAAGCAGAACCCCTTGCCTTGGTGCGTCGCCACCGGCTTCACTCCAAGATCCATCGCGCCCTTGGCAGGCCGCTTCACCACCACACGCTTCCCGGCAACTCGCATCGCGCATTCGAACAACTTCCGGGCGTCGTCATCCGAGCCCACCAATCGCCGCAAGACGCGCATCGGATACTTCTCTGCGGTCTTTCGCTTCTCGGCCCCCGCAAACATCGGGTCCAGATAGACCACATCGGGCTTCAAGAAGTCACGCGCCTCCTCGGGCAATCCTTCAATCGCCTCTCCCTGCCCCGCTTCCGCGATTCGGCGCAGCAGGTCACGGGAATCCGCCGCCAAGATAGATGTGCGCTCTCGCGTCTGAGGGCGGCGCATCCCGGCTCGCAGAAGGCCATCCTTCAGCAGCGCCGCGACCACCTTACTGCGCTCCACCGCCAGCACTCGACAACCCAGAGAGGCCAGAAGCCATGCGTCCTTCCCCCACCCTGCAGTTGCGTCGATCACCGTCACCGGCAAATCCTTTTTCCCACGCAGGCCCACAGCCTTCGCGATCGGTTGCTTGAAGCTTCTCCCCGCTCCTGATTCCGTGTCGATTTCTTCCAAGTTCACCCAGACAGGCCGCGCGCCCTTAAGCGCAAGGTCGCCGCTTATTGCGCGCAACTCCAGTCTCCGAGGGGTGGCGACGAGCAACACCTCGTAGCCTTTGCTGACAGGCCTCTTAAGAAACGGCAAGCCCGCGCTCGCTGCCACCTGAGCTGCCGCGCGCAGCAACTCACGATCGGTGGCCGGGTCGGCGCACACAGCAATCGTGACAGGCCTAGGAGGTTCATCTCTTTTCATAGAGTTCTTCATTTCCTGGGCATTATATCTGTGCCCATCTCCTCGCTCCCTGCTCGTCATCCCTCTGTTATAATCCCGCCGTCCTCGTTCCCCCTGTAGGAGGCGCGCATGAAGCTGCAAGACAAGGTTGCAATCGTCACAGGCGGCGGCTCAGGCCAAGGCCGCGCCGTCTCGGTGCTCTTTGCGAAAGAGGGGGCCTCCATCGCCGTTGCCGATATCAACGAAGAAGGCGGTCTTAAGACCGTCGACATCATCACGTCGGCTGGCGGCAAGGCGGCCTTCGTGCCCTGCAACGTGGCGAACCAGGCGGAGGTCGCACGCCTCATCGAGAAGACGGTGCAGACCTTCGGCAAGGTGGACATCCTCTATAACAACGCCGCGCGCAACCGACCTGACTCGCCCATCCCGGAAATTGTCGGCGAGATGCCTGACGAGCAGTGGCTGGAGACGATCAACACAAACCTGACCGGCTACTATTACACGCTGAAGCACGTCCTGCCGCACATGGTGAAGCAGGGCAGCGGCGCTATCATCAACGTCGCCTCCACCCTTGGCCTAGGCGGCAGCGAGAATCAGGCCGCCTATTCCGCGTCGAAGCATGGGGTGATGGGGCTCACCAAGTGCACCGCCCTGGACTACGGGCCGAAGGGCATCCGCGTGAACGCTATCTGCCCTGGAGCCATCAACACGCCGCGCTTGATGAAGCACCAGTCGGTCTATGTCGGCGGCGACTTTGCGAAGCGCCTCGGAACGAATATCCCACTGCGGCGCATCGGCGAGCCGGAGGAGATCGCAACGGTGGCGCTCTTCCTGGCGTCGGACGATTCGTCATTCATCACCGGGACCATGATTCCCGTGGATGGCGGCTCAGCGGCAGGGCGATTGCAGTAGGGACCCGGGGCACGCGTCCTGCCTCCCCTAACACGCCTGCCCTAGGAACGTTGCCACCGCTTCAGCTATCTCCGGCCCCTTCACCTTCGTTATGTCGAACCATGTGATGCGCTCATCTGATAGGCGGAACCACGTGTATTGATGGGCGGCATAGCGGCGCGTCCTTTGCTTTATCTTCGCCGTCGCCGACGCCAGGTCTGATTCGCCGCGAAGGTGCGCGATAAGCTCTTCATATCCCAGGCTGGAGAGCGCCGGCAGCTTTGGGTCGTAGCCCATTTCCAGCAGCCGCTTCACCTCGTCGAGCCAGCCGGCTTCAAGCATCTTGTCCACGCGCTCATCGACACGGCGATAGAGCTCTTCGCGAGGGGCGGTCAGCCCGATGATGAGCGTGCGATAGGCTGGCGGCTCCACCTTGCCGACCTGGGAGAAGGGGACGCCAGTCGCCCGCGTCACTTCGATGGCGCGGATAACGCGGCGCACGTTGCGCGGGTCGATGCGCGTGGCGGCAACAGGGTCGGCCTCCTGCAGCTGGGCGAAGAGCCAGTCGATGCCGCCCTCTTTCTCTGCGATTGCCCCCAGTTCGCTGCGCAAAGCCTCGTTCGGGGGCACCTGTGGAAGGTGAAAGCCTCGCAAGAGCGACCACACGTACTGTCCGCTCCCGCCAACGAGAAACGGGAACTTGCCCCGGCGGTCGATA
>CAMAVV010000171.1 GCA_945861815.1 Thermoflexus hugenholtzii JAD2 | reverse complement strand
CCATGCCCTCGAGGAGGCCGCCGATGGAGGCGGTGTGGACGAGGCGGCGGATATCGTGGACGTCCTGGAGGGCGAAGTCGGGGCGGAGCTGGAGGAGGCGGATGGCGTCGAGGGTTTCGCGCTGGTGGCGAAGGACCTCTTCGTAGGCGAAGGACGGCTTGAGGGCGAGGGCCGCCTCTTTGCTCATGGAGAAGGAGGCGTGGGCAGAGAGCTGATCGAGAACCTTGTCGAACTCCAGGGTTCCGAGGGAGCGCTCGAGGAGGGTGTGCTGGGCAGGCGAACGCTGTGGTGTGGGCATCGCAGCTAGGCGGGCTTGGCCCCGAGAGCGTCCTTCAGCGCGTCAACGACAAGGTGATCGTCGCCTGGTTCAACGGTGCGCGGGTCGAGGAGGAGCATGCCCTTATCGATACGCGCCATGACGGGTGTTGCGGATGTCCTGAGGCGCCGCGCGACCTCTTGCAAAAACGTGCCGCTGCCTGCAATGGCGAGGGCGCTTGTTGGCAGGGTCTCGCCCGGGAGGCTGCCGCCGCCGATGGTCGATTCGCTGTCGACGACGCGCGCTCCTTCGCCGATGGCCTTGGCCCATCGCTTGGCGCGCTTCTCGATATCGGCGACGGGAGCAGCAATCATGCGCCAGACGGGAACTTTCGCCGCGGCCTCGCCGCGAACGAAGTGGAGGAGCGTCGCTTGCAAGGCGGCAGTCGTCATCTTGTCGACGCGGAGGGCGCGCACGAGGGGGTGGGCCTTCAGCACATCCATGTATTTTGCTTTGCCAACGATAAGCCCACCCTGCGGCCCGCCGAGGAGCTTATCGCCTGAGAAGAAGACGAGGTCTGCGCCGGCCTGAACGCTCTCCTGCACCATGGGCTCGTGGGCGAGGGAGAAGTCGCGGGTCTCGAGGAGACAGCCGCTGCCGATATCGTGGAGCAACGGGAGGCGCTTCCTCACGGCAAGTTGGACGAGCTCTTCCATGGACGGCGTGGTGGTGAAGCCGACGACGCGGAAGTTGCTGCGGTGGACGGTGAGGATGGCGCCAGTGTTTTCGCTGAAGGCGGACTCGTAGTCCTTCACGTAGGTGCGGTTCGTCGTGCCGACTTCGACGAGGCGCGCGCCGCTGCTCTTCAATATCTCGGGGATGCGGAAGCCGCCGCCGATCTCGACGGCCTCACCCCGGGAGACGAGGACGTCTTTGCCAAAGGCGAAGGCGTTGAGGCCAAGCATCACCGCTGCCGCGCCATTGTTGACGGCGATGCCGCCTTCAGCGCCAGTCAGGCGGGTCAGCAGCTGTTCGAGGTGGGCGTGACGTGAGCCGCGCTCGCCGCTTTCCAGGTCAAGCTCAAGGTTGGTGTAGCCCTTCGCCGCTGTGCGCATGGCCTCGGTGGCGTCGGCGCTGAGAGGGGCGCGGCCAAGGTTGGTGTGGATGATGACGCCAGTGGCGTTGATGACGGGCCGCAGGGACGGCTCGTAGAGAGCGGAGCTAGAGGCTTCGACGGAGCGCAAGAGGTCGTCGATGGATGGCGCGGGCTTGCCCTGGGCGATAGCCTCGCGGGCGCGGGCCAGTTGGGCGCGAGCGACGCTGGTGAGGGTATCGCGGCCATAGCGCTGAGCAAGCACGTCGAGGCGCGGGTGGGCGAGAAGCCTATCCACGCTCGGAAGGCTGCGAAATGCCTGCTCCGCCACGTCTGCACCCCTCGGTAGTCGTAAGGGTAATGGTAGCACAGACCCCAGGCGCGCCGCTTCTGTTGTCCTTGACCCTGCCAAATCTGGGCTGTTACAATCACCATTTACTAGATTTTAGATAGCGTGAAACACATTTCATGCGAGTAATCGGACTTACCGGCGGCATAGGCAGCGGCAAAAGCACGGTCACGCAGCACCTGAAAGACTTGGGCGCTGTCGTCATCGATGCCGACAAGGTTGGGCACGAGACCTACCTGCCCGATACGCCTGCCTGGAAGGACCTTGTGGCGACGTGGGGGACCGACCTTTTGCTCCCCAGCCGTGAGATCGACCGGAAGAAGCTTGGGGCGATCGTGTTCAGCGATCCGAAGAACCTGGAGAAGCTGAACAGCATCGTCCACCCGCGATTGCGGGAGTTGCTGTTGAAGAGGATCGAGGACCTGCGCGCGCAGGGAACGAGGATCGTGGTGCTGGAGGCGGCGATCCTTATCGAGGCGAACTGGCACCACATCGTGGACGAGGTCTGGGTTATCTATGCGCCGGAGGACGTGGTGATCAAGCGAGTGATTGCGCGCAACAATCTCAGCGAAGAGCAGGTCCGAGGGCGGATACGTTCGCAGATGACACAGGATGAACGGGCAAAGCATGCGCACGTGGTGATCGACACGAACTGCACACTGGACCAGGTGCGAGCGAAGGTGAAAACATTATGGGACGAACGGCTAGCCAGGGCAGCGAAGGGATAGCGAAGATGACGACTGGCAAGACGCAGACGCTCTACCGGCAGTACATCATCGAAGAGTATGTCCACTCCCGGGAGCCTTTTTATCTGCCTGTGAAGGACGAGGTAGAGATCTTCGAGGCGGCCTACCGTCAAAAAGTGCCGGTGCTGCTGAAGGGACCAACGGGATGCGGCAAGACGCGCTTCATCGAGTATATGTCGTGGAAGCTGGGGCAGCGGACGCAGACGGTGAAGAAGCGCGGCAAAGAGGCGGGGGAGCACAACGGCACGGGCCTGCCTCTGGTCACCATCGCCTGCCACGAGGACCTGACGGCGAGCGACCTGGTCGGACGGTATCTCCTCGAAGGCCAGGAGACGAAGTGGCTCGACGGGCCCCTGAGCCGCGCCGTGAAGGCGGGAGCGATCTGCTATCTCGATGAGATCGTCGAAGCGCGGAAGGACACGACGGTGCTCATCCACCCGCTGACGGACCACCGCCGCCTGCTGCCTGTGGAGAAGCGTGGGCAGATCCTCGAGGCGCACGATAATTTCCTGTTGGTGATGTCGTACAACCCCGGCTATCAGAATGCGATGAAGGACCTGAAGCAGAGCACACGCCAGCGCTTTACGGCCCTTGAATTCGATTACGCGACACGGGATATCGAGACCAAGGTCATCGAGCATGAGGCGAGCGTCAGCCCGGATGTGGCGGCGAACCTTGCGAAGCTGGGCGAGAAGGTGCGGCACCTGAAGGAGCACGGACTGCAGGAGGGCGTGAGCACGCGCCTGCTGATCTATGCCGGGAAACTGATCGCGAGCGGCATCCCGCCCCGGCGCGCCTGCCAATCGGCGGTGGTCTGGGCGCTGACGGACGATGCCGAAGTGCAGCGCAGCATCGAAGAGGTCGTATCGGCGATCTTCACGTAGGGGTGTGAATCCTGCAGGGCGAGTCGCGAAGACTTGCCTCGCCCCTACGATTGCATGACCGCAAAGAGGCGAGAGGGCATGAGCGAGCACCAGCCCGACAACGGGTCGATAGAATCGGAACTGCAGAAGTTCCCGGTGACCGTTGTTGCGGAGTATCGCCGCGCGGCAGAGGCGGCGGCGCGCAACCTGGAGCCGCAGGACGTCGAGGGGTGGGCACGCGAGGGAATCGCCATCGCCCAGCACTCCTTCCGCTCTTGGGAGGCGGCGACCGAATACTTCCGCGCGACGCCGGCAGTGGTCGGTGTCATGTCCTTCGGGCACCTGACGAACTGGGCGCGCTGGGGACGCACGCTGGCCGCCGATTCTCCCGTGATCGCCGCCGCTTTTTTCAAGGCGACGCCTGAGGTCATCCACTATCTGCCCATCGAGCAATTGGCCCATTGGGCCGGGCTTGGCCGCGGCCTATACAAAGGGACATGGAAGTCGAGCACTCTCTCCTCGGCCTATTTCGATGTGACGCCGCGCCTCTTGCGCACGCTGAGCCTCGATGAAGTCGACGAGATGGTGCAGTTCATCGACGCATTGGCGCAGCGCTCATACGACCTTGCCACGGAGTGCCTGCAGATCTCCGAGAACGTCTTCACCAAGGTGGAGCGCGGCGACCGCA
>CAMAVV010000170.1 GCA_945861815.1 Thermoflexus hugenholtzii JAD2 | reverse complement strand
CAGAATTAACAGACCGGAATCTCCCGAATTTGCGCCAGAGTCCATGAGCAAAACCCCTACAGCAGCCAAAGTAGAGAACGCCAGGGTGAGCCTTAACATAGCTCACCTAGTGATTCTACCACATCACCTGAGTCAAGTAGATAAGCCCCATTCTATCTCTATTTCACTCGGCCTACTGGAGGCAATGCAGCTATGGGCGCCTACCGGCTCTATTCAACGCCTGACGGGGAATCGCATCTGGAAGAGACGAGACGCCGCAGCTCTTTGCCCAGGGCTGGCAGCCCGCAGGCGATAAGCTTCAGCCGGCCAAAAGCATCGTCTTTTGGCGCCACGATAAGGATCACTCCTCCGGCTGGCATCCAGCTCCAAGTAAGCATTACATGATCGTCCTTGACGCCGATATGACCATGGAGGCAAGCGACGGCTCGAAAAGGCGCTTTGTCCCTGGGGATGTTTTACTGCTCGAAGACACTTTCGGCAAAGGGCACAAGACGTGGATAACCAAGGGACGCCGCACCGCAGTCATCCAACTGGGATAATCTGAACGCCTTTCTTCGTCGTATCCGTTAGGCAGAGGTTGGTAAGCAAACTGATGCGCCTGCGATTGCCGCTTTCGTCTCTCTTCATCGCGATGTTCATCGTCACGGCGTGCGGTAGCGCCAAAGACGCACCATTATCAGAACCTGGAGCGTCGCCGCCAGCCAATGCCACAGCAATCGCTACGGCCACGCGACGGCTAGCGCCGACCGAAACACCAAGGCAAGGCGGCATCCTTGTCCTAGCCAATCGCGGCGACCCTCCCTCCGGCTTCGACTCGATGCGCACCAGCAGCATCGCCCTCCATCACGTCGGCGGCGCGCTCTTTGGGCCAGGCAACCTGGTGATGCGCTGCCGCGAGAATATGTACCTCATCTGCCCGGGCCTGGCGAAGAGCTGGATCGCGAACCCAGGCTTCACCGAATGGACCTTCTCGATCCGTCCCGGCGTCACATGGCACGACGGCACACCCTTTACCGCCGCAGATGTGAAGTTCTGGTTCGACCTCGCCGTCTTTGGCGTACAGGGGCAAAAGGGCACGCGCGCGCCTGCCTATTTCAAGGGAGAGCTGGGCGATATCCGCAAGGTGGATCTCCTCTCCGGCGAGCGGGTGAAGCTGACCTTCGGCGAGCGCTACGCCCCCTTTGTGGATGCGCTGGCGAACCCGCGCCTCAAGATCGCGCACCCGCGTCACCTGATGGAGCCGCGCATCCGGGAGGGAACTACCGACGTCAGCCCCATTACCGTTGACCTTATCGGCACAGGGCCTTTCACGTTGGAGAGCTACAAAAGCGGCAGCACTGTCTCCGTGCGACGATTTGAGGGGTACTGGGAGCGCGATAGCGGCGGACGGACCCTGCCTCATCTCGACGGCATCGACTACCTCATCATGCCGGAGCCGACGGTGATGGATGCCGCCTTTCGCACAGGACGATTGCACGGCGGCGCGCGCGGCGATGGCCACTATCTCACCTCGGTGCGCAAAGAGCAGTACATCGAGGACATTGGCGAGAGGACGTACTTTGCGGAGATAGAGGGCGGCATGTACCGCCTCGCCTTCAACGTCCTCAAGCCTGGGCCGTGGCAAGATGCGCGGGTGCGGCGCGCTATGGCGCTTTGGATCGATAAAGAGGCTTCGATACCCGTCGTACTCGGCGGGTTCGGGTGGACTTCCCCAAGCTTTGGGCCGGAGAACCCATACAAGAAAAAGAACTTCCTCAACTGGCCGCGATTCGACCCTGGCTCGCTGGCAGAGAGGCGCGCGGAAGCAAAACGGCTGATGACGGAGGCTGGGTTCGCCAACGGCTTCGCGATGGGCCACCTCTGCCGTGCGCTCTCCACGACCCGTTGTGAATTTCTTAAGGACCAGCTAACCGGCCTCCGCGTAGACCTCCAACTCACCATCGTGGACGAAGGGTCGTGGAACAGACAGCGCATCACCGCGCTCCACGATAGCCAAGAGGGAGCCGCAACACCCTCGCCGGTGCCGGAGGGCACGGAATCGGTCTACGGGCGGTTCAGTGAGAACCCCGACGCGTACGCCAAGCACGAAGACCAGGCCATCGACAGGCTTTACCAACAACTGCGCGAGGCGCTCTCCCTGGAGCAGCGCGTGCGCATCTGGCGTGAGATGGAGCGCTATCTCTACGTCGAGAAGACGTACATCGTGCCCATCGCCGTTTCGATACAGGTAGCGCCATATCGCACAGCGGTGAAAGGGCTGGCGATACCGACGGAGGACGGCCACACCCACACCGACTTCGCGACTGTGTGGCTCGACAAGTCCCTTACTTGAGGCGCTTCGCCAAGGGCCAAGATTTCTTCTCGCGCGACGGCAGGACGACGGTCCCGCGCCCGGGCATCACATTCTCGCCGCGCTGGTTGATGGCCCATGCCTCGATGTCCACACACGGCTCGCCGTCGCCATCGATATATTTCTTTGTCACCTTGCCGCCGAACTTCACCGCATCTGAAAGATAGACGAACTTACGGTACTCGCCGTAGTTCTTCTTTAGCCAGCCATCGTCGCCCATCCAATTGATGAAGAGGTGCAGGTGCCAGGCGTGGCGCTCGGCGCCGGCGTCGTAGGGATAAGGAAGGCCGGCGGAGGCGGCGGCCTGCTTGTTGTAGTGGACGCTATAAACGGGCTCCCATGCGCTGGTGTCGGGATCGCGGAAGGCCCACGCAGGGTGGCGTTTGTACTCGCGAAGGGCCGCGCCGTGGGCGAGAACCTGCACAGGCGCTGAGCCGATGCAGTAGGCGACGATGTCAGTCAGGCCGAGGGGGCCTTTGGTCACCGGCTCTAGCTCCTGGCCCACCTTCACATCCTCCCAGTAGCGCGTCTCCGCGCCCCGAGGCTTTTCAGCCAGGACATCGTCTTCAACCTTCTGCAACTCCTTCTCCGTCCAGGGGTGCGGCAGCGTGATGCCCTTGTACTTGCCCTTCTTGCGGGCAGCTGGGCGTTCGGCGCGGACGAGCCATGTCTTCGCCTTGGAGACGAGTTCGCCGCGCTGGTTAAGGAACTTTGCCTCCTGATACTCCATCACAAACTTTCCCGCGAACTCGCTCTGCTTCTCCTCGAAACCGGTGAAGGTCGCCTCTGGCGTTATCTTGTCACCGGCGAAGATGGGCTTGTAGAACTCCCAATCGTTGCCCGAGTGGAAGGCGTGGACGCCGGGAAGGCCCTGGAGCACCCAGGTGGGATAGACGCTGTAGACCCAGCTGATAGGCGCGACAAGCCGCTTGTAGCGCGTCTTCTTGGCATATTCCCCATCGCGAAAGAGGGGGTTGGTGTCGCCGATTCCGTTGACGAACTTGCGGATTGCCTCAGGCGTGACGTGCTCGTTGAAGATGTTGGAGACGCGCAGCTTCACGCCGACGCGCTCGCGGAAGACCTTCAGCGCCGCTTCATCGATGCGCCCTTCGGCGAGGACGTTGGGTTGGGTTTGTTTAGCCATTGTTTTCCTCTAGGATTTCTGAAGCTTCTTAGGTCTAGTCTTTTTTACTACTTGATCAAGATATTGAATTGAAAGGCGTTCTGCTTCGCTTCGTCTCTTTAATGTGCCAGTGTCGGCACGCTTCCGCAGGTCTCGATAGATAGCAATAGAGGCCTTGATGGCCTTGCCACAAGATGCGGTGTTGTGAGCCGCAAGCGTCTTTCGCATCTCACGAGCTAACAACGGTTGATAAAGCTCAACCCTACGCACACCTTGGATCCACCGCTGGTCCAACTGCATCGCCAGCGGAGTGAAGACGATTTCTCGAAGGTCGTTTAGCCCGCCGATGACATCGTAGAGTTCACCGCGGCCAACTTTAGTTGCCAAGTAATGTACCCAGGTCCAGAATCTATCCTCCACCCATTGCAACTCGATCTTAGGCTGATGAGCTGGGACGTTCTCTAATGCTTTGGTCAAAAGACCTTCTCGTTCCCAGAGAACTTCGGGGTCTTCCACTCTCTTTGGGAAACGCTCTAATGAC
>CAMAVV010000169.1 GCA_945861815.1 Thermoflexus hugenholtzii JAD2 | reverse complement strand
GCAGGAGCCGCAGCGATAGTGGTAGGGACTCGGGACGCGCAGCGGTTCGACGAGCAACGGTTCGTAGGGCTTGCGGAAGATGCCGTCTGCGCCAACGCTGCTCGCGCCCAGGGTATCGCCGTGGTAGGCCATGTCCAGCGCGACGATTCGGTTGCGCTCCGGCTTGCCCTGATTCGCCCAGTAGTGCACCGCCATCTTCAGCGCCACTTCTACCGCGCTTGCGCCATCGCTGCTGAAGAACGACCACTGCAAGCCTTTGGGGACGTGCGTCAACAGCCGCTCTGCCAGCTCAATCGCCGGCGTGTGGCTAATGCCAAGGAGCGTGCTGTGCTGCAATCGCTCTGCCTGCCGCTTGATGGCTTCGACGATGCGGGGCTCGCTGTGTCCGTGGACGATCGCCCAGAGCGACGCCACGCCATCGAGATATTCGCGCCCGTCCTTAGCCACAAGCCGTGTGCCGTGGGCGCGCTCGATAACCAGCTTGGGCTCCGCATCGAAGCGGGCCATCTGGGTAAAGGGATGCCATATCGCAGAATGGCGCGGCGGCTTCGGCATCGTTGTAAAGTCTTTCGCAACTACCCCCTCTCCCTTGATGGGAGAGGACGAATCTTCCGGACGTCTATGCAAGCGATGGAGCGGTCTGCTGGACAGGCGTTTCATCGCCAGCCTCGATCTCAAAGCCCATGTCCTTGATCATCTGGAGCGTCTCTTTCCAGTGCTGGCCGGGCGTGGTGAGGTAGCCTTCTGTGAAGACGGAGTTCGCCGGGTAGAGCGCCAAGGGTTGAAGGGAGCGTAAGTGCACTTCGCGCCCGCCTGAGACGCGAATCTCCTGCTTCGGATTAAGGAGGCGCGCAAGGCAGAGGATGCGCAGGCACTGGAGCGGCGTGAGGTAGTTCTTGTCCTGGAGCGGCGTCCCCTTGATGGGAATGAGGAAGTTGATGGGGATCGATTGCACGTTGAGCTCGCGCAACTCCATCAACATGTCGATGATGTCGTCATCCGTTTCGCCCATGCCCACGATGCCGCCGGTGCAGAGGTTGAGGCCGGCGGCGCGCGCTGCTTTCAATGTCTTCATCCGGTCTTGGTAGGTGTGCGTCGTGGTGATGGAAGAGTAATAACGCTCGCTGGTGTTGAGGTTGTGGTTGAGCTGGTCAACGCCTGCCTCGCGGAGGGCGCGCGCCTTCGCTTCGTCCATCAGCCCCGCGGAGACGCAGACCTTGATGCCGACTTCATCGACGATGCGCCGCACCGCGCCAGTGAGGAAGTCGATTTCCCGGGGCGTCGGCCCGCGCCCTGCGGTGACGATGCAGAAGCGTTTCGCCATCGCCGTCTTTGCTCGCTTCGCCCCTTCGACCAGCTTCTCCTGCGTCACCATCGGGTACTTCTCGATGGCCGCCGTGGAGACCTTCGACTGCGAGCAGTAGCCGCAGTCCTCCGGGCAGAGGCCGCTCTTGGCATTCATCAGCACATGGATGTGCACTTTGTTGCCGCAGAAGGTCCGGCGCACCATATAGGCGGCGGCCAGCAGGTCCATGATATCGCTGTCCGGCGATTGCAGGACGGCGTGGCACTCGTCGCGGGTCAGCGTTTCGCCGCCTATCGACTTTTCAGCAAGGGATTGATAAGAAATCATCGGCTACCCTGAGAGAAATGCGAGAGTACGTTATCGAGGGGAACGCCGGATATTGTACCGCATCATGCCCTCGGCAGTCCCAATCCTTTGTTCGCGATGAGCCCGCGCTGTATCTCGTTCGCGCCGCCGACGATACTGTACATGATCTGCTGTCGATAGTAGTGCTCGGGACGGCCATTGGCCAAGACATATTTCCTCAGCGCTGTGTGGCGGTCGATCTGCCCGTAGAGCCCAAGCACTTGAATGGCGACTTGGGCGAAGCGCTGGGTCAATTCACTCCCAAAAATCTTGACCTCTGACGCCTCGAACGTTGGCGCTTGCCCGATGCTCTGCAGCCAGCCGATGCGATAGGCCAGCATACGGCACGTTTCGATCTGTATCGCGATTTCAGCCAGCTTGTTGCGCATGACGTTGTGCAATGCGTCGTGTTTCTTGTCGCGGCCTTGCGCCTTCCAGAGCGTCACGAGTTCTTCAAGCTGGCGTTGGTTGGCAGCCGCATGCTCGATGACGACGCGTTCGTGGTTGAGCAGCGTCGTTGCTAAGTACCAGCCTTGGTTCACCTCGCCAATGACACACTCCTTGGCGTTCACCCGGCAGTTGTCATAATAAACAATGTTCTGTGTCCCGCCCCCTAAGTTTCCGAACTCCTCGCACCTGATGCCAGGCGTCTTAGCCGGGATGATGAAAAAGGTGATGCCCTTGTGCTTTGGGGCGGTCGGGTCGGAGCGCGCCAGGAGAAAGCTGTAATCGGAGAGCTGAAGGTGGCCGCCCCACAGCTTTGTGCCGCTGATGACGAAGTCGTCGCCATCGCGGGTGGCCTTGGTCTTCAGCCCCGCGAGGTCGGAGCCGGCGTCGGGTTCGGAGAAGCCTTGATGGAAGGAGATTTCGGCGCGGGCGATAGGGCCAAGGAAGCGCTCCTTCTGCTCAGGCGTCCCGTGGCGCATGATGGCTGGGCCGAGGTAGCCGATGCCGGAGTCGCGGGCGTAGAACCGGTGGTAGGCGCTCTCCTCAGCAAAGATGAGCTGTGTGCTGATAGGCGCCTCTAGTCCTCCGTACTCCTTGGGCCATGACATCGTCAGCCACTTCTTGGCCGAGAGCTTCTTGCGGACGCTCTCGATGAACGCGTGCTGTTCGTCCCGCTCGTCATAGCCGCCATACCAGTCGGAGGGCAGTTCCTTCGTGTAGAAGTCGCGAACTTCTTGGCGAAAGGCCTCATCCTCAGCCGAAAAGACAAAGCGCATCGTGGGACTCCATTCGGGAAAGCTACAGAAAGGATTCTAGCATTGGGCGCGCCTGCGTGACATCCGGCAAAGGCGCATCCTATTCGGTTCGGTCGTTTCCCGCTCAGGTACTATACTAAAGAGCCGCATATGGGACCCATTTGCCGCTCGCTGACTTCCAGCAGCTCCGTCGCCTTAGTCATGCGTATCTGTGACGCCAACACCCCATTCAGTACCGTCGCTCTTCTCTTTTGGCACATATCAATCCTTTCACAGACTGACTGCGATGATGTACCTGGGCCACCTCGGGCTCGGGTCTGACTCTTAGACTGACCGGCGCCCTGCCTTGAAAATGATCTGTCGACTCGATCTCGAGGTGGCCCAGGCGCTACTGGCTTGGCGAGCAGTGACTTCATAGGAGCTTGGCCTCAGGCCCCATCGCAGTCCTGTCCGCTCACCTAGCCATCACGCGCCAACTAATCTCGCGGGCGAGGTGACGAAGATGATCGGTGGTAAAGGGTTGCAGGCGGGTTACGTTGCGGTCGGCGTGGACACCCACAAAGAGGAACATGTGGCAGTAGCCTTGGACCATCTCGGTGCTCGTCTGGGTGAGCATCGAGTGGCAACGACACCCCAAGGGTATGCAAATCTCGAGCACTGGGCTAGCAGCCTGGGCGTGATGACGACCTTTGGGGTCGAGGGCACGGGTTGTTATGGCGCTGGGCTCGCCCGGTTCCTCACTGGTTGCGGATACCGCGTGGTCGAGGTCAACCGATCCAACCGGTCCGAACGCCGTCGGCTGGGAAAGAGCGATCCGATCGACGCGGAGCTAGCCGCCCGCGCCGTGCTTGCTGGCATGGCCCAAGGCACGCCAAAGTCCGGCGTGGACCAGGTCGAGATGATCCGGATGCTCAAGAGCACCAAGAATTCGGCGGTCAAGGCGCGCACCCAGGCCATGAACCAGATGAGGGCGCTGGTCGTCACTGCGCCGGCCGAGTTACGACAGGTGCTCCGTGGGCTGACAGCCAGCCAGTTGATCGTTCGGTGTGCCAATCTCCGGTCTGGTGCTTTGGTGACGCCCACGGCCGCAGCCAAATATGCCCTGCGGTCGCTCGCCCATCGTTACCAACAACTCGCAACGGAGAGCGACGGCATTGAGGAAGAGCTC